>JAFQVC010000176.1 GCA_017408205.1 Clostridia bacterium
AGAGGAGACATTCCGAAACTTGTCCAGAGAGAGTTTGCAAACCAGGTGCCGTCTTTAATCTTTTTGTGTGCTTTAAACATTTTGTTTAAGTGTTCTTTGTTTCTTGCATAGTAATCCCAGTAAACCAACTGAACATTATCAGGAATCAAATCGCCAACATTAGCGTCAATTTTTGCGTTACTGTCATAATAGTTACCGCCTGCTGCAAGGCGGAAGAACATATCTGACCACATTGTAAGATTAAAGCCGTATTTCTTTGCGATTTCTGATACTCTGTTTAAATGGTCAAGTAAAATCTTTGTTCTGTTTGTATCTCCGTGAATATCGTAGTATTTTCCTCTGCCTATCATGTGGGCTTCGTCCATACCGATATTGATTGTTTTAGTTCTAAAACACTCTTTCATTGTTTTGAACATATTGTCAATTAAGGTATAAACCTTTTCTTCACCTGCAAGTAAAATGTCATCACAGTCAACCATATCCATTTTGTATGTAAGCCATCTTACCATACCGTTTAGGTGAGCCAAAGTCTGTATGCAGGGAATTACTTCTATGCCTTTTGATGCGGCATAGTCGTCAATTTCCTTTAGTTCTTCCTTTGAGTATCTGCCTCTGCCGTAACCAAAATACGGATTATCGTCAACCTCATAAGTATCCTCCATATAAAGAGAAAACATATTGTGACCAAATTCCGCACAAAGATCAAGCCATTTTTTTACTGAATCTACTGTCATAACTGCATTTCTTGAGCAGTCAACCATTGTCCCGAATCTTTTGAAATTCATAATATCCCTCCGGCTTATAACACATTTGCTGTAACGTTATGTTTGTACATATTTAAATATGCATATCCATTTTCTCTTAGTACTTTTTCACCGCAATAATAATCAAGCAATTCCTCTTCAAGTTCCAGAATTTTATCCAGTTTACCGTCAACATAGTCCTGCAAGGTTTCTGCGCAATGCTCAACTCTGTTCATAAGACCGCCAAGACGGACATCCTGAACATCAAACCCATGCGGTTTGTTTTCTATCATCCACTGGTTACGGAATGCAATATAGAACTTTTTAAGAAGTTTACTTAACTTCTTAAGGTCTTTGATTATTACTTTCAGTTCCTCTTTGTCGTTATCCTTATACGCTTTTCTTATTCTTAAGCCCATATCAGCTTTTAATGCAAGTACTTTGCAAAGTGCACACTGGGTTTCGAACAAGTAGCCGTATGTTTCGTCTTTTGTAAGAGGAGCAAGTTTTCTTGCCATTTTAGCAAATTCCTTTGTTGCACCCTCTTTATAATATGTATCCATAAGACCGATAAATAAATCGTTATACAAAAGATACTTTGTGGGGTTAGATGTGTTTGAACCATCCACAACATCTAAATACATAAATCTGTCAAAAGCAATACCGAAACGTGCTTTGAATTTCGCCTTAATATCTGCCATATTGTAGTTGCCTTTTGCAAATTCTGATGAACAGAAAAGTGACGGCAATACTGCAAATTTTGAGCATTCTGCACCGTTGTCACCCCAAAGTGTCAGCATTACATTTTTAACGTTGTTGTATTTACAACTCTGAAGTGCTGCTTTTGTTGCTTTTATGCTGAATTTGTTAACAGGTGTAAAGCCCTCCCATGTCCATAAACCGCCTGCAAACCATACATCGTCTGTAAGTTGCTTGTGGGCTTTGAACATTTTGTCGTACTTCTTTTTATCTTTGGTGTAATAATCCCAGTAAACAATCTCCACGTTGTCAGGAATCATTTCTTTGATACTTGCATCAATTTTGGCGTCGCTTACATAGTAACTGCCGCCTGTTGCAAGGCGGAAGAACATATCGGACCACATTGTAAGATTGTAGCCGTATTTTTTTGCGATTTCGGACACTCTGTTTAGGTGGTCAACTAAAATTTTTGTTCTGTCTGTGTCACCGTGAATGTCATAGTATTTTCCTCTGCCTATCATGTGGGCTTCGTCCATACCGATATTTATCATATTTGTTCTGAAACACTCTTTCATTGTTTTGAACATATTGTCAATCAGTACATAAACTTTTTCTTCACCTGCAAGTAAAATGTCGTCACAGTCAACTATTTCCATTTTATATGCAAGCCATCTTACGATAGCGTTTAGGTGAGCAAGAGTCTGTATGCAGGGAATAACCTCTATACCTTTGGAATAGGCATAGTCGTCAATTTCCTTTAGTTCTTCTTTTGAATATCTGCCTCTGCCGTAACCGAAGTACGGGTTATCGTCAACTTCGTATGTATCTTCGATATATAAAGAAAACATATTGTGACCGAATTCCGCACAAAGGTCAAGCCATTTTTTTACCGTGGGGACTGTCATTACAGCGTTTCTTGAACAGTCAACCATTGTTCCGAATCTTTTATAGTCCACTTACTGTCACTCCTTTATAATTAATGCAATAAACTTAAGGGGACAGTCGCCGATATTTTTAATACCGTGACTGTGACCGTTTGGTGTATAAGTAACATAGCCCTCTTTAACTATTGAGATTTCTCCGTCGCTTTCGTATTCGCCTTCGCCTTCTAAAATATAGTAACTTTCGGCATTTCCTACGTGCTGGTGGTAGCCAACAGATGCCCCCACCTCTAATGTAGCAACAGAAAACATCTGCACTTTTTCATTCTGGGTAACAAGGCGGTCAAGAGTCAATTTGCCAACACCGTTTTCTGCACCCATTTCAATATCGGGTGTTCTGTCCTGTGGTGCTTTAATCATTGTAATCCCTCCAATTAGTTACATTCAGCAGTCAATGGACCTGCAAGTTCTTCCAGATAGAACAATCTGCCCGGCATTGTAGGGATAAATGTTGATGTAATGTGCTTGTCAGGACCATAGTGAAGAGTTGTTAAGAAACTCATACCCTGCCACTGCATACCTCTGCCCAACGCACCGTCGCAACCGCCGATAATGTAATCTGCCTGCAAGAAAAGACCTGGTCCGATAGTGTTAGCAGTACAGGGAACTAATGTTGTACGGCTCTTGAAACTTGTAATAGCGTTTTGTTCTATTGTTAACGGATGAAGTTTTGCACCGATTCTGTAGCACTGCTGTTTCCATTCTTCTACTGTTTCAAATTCTGCGCCGAAGTGTGGTTCCCAGAACGCGATATGACACATTCTGCCGATACCGAATACCAATACAAGTTTTGCGCCTTCTTCTTTTAGTTTTCTGATTTTTTCAGGGTATGTAGGAAGGTTTTCTTTTGTAGCAAAGTTTCTCTGTTCGGGAGGAATTGTGTTTTCACCCAATTTGTTAAAGAATGCTTCTTTCATACTGTATTCAAATGATGCCTTGTCTGTGTTAGGCAATGTGTTACCTTCTGCATCTGCCCATTCGTCCATATTAAATGTGTAAACGTGGTCGCACTTTACGTTCCATTCTGTTAAGAAATAAACTGCCCATCTGTACATTCCCATAGGACCAACAGGTAAAATCATAGCAAGTTTCTGACCTTCGTCACGTGCTTTTTTAATCTGCAATGCAATTTCATGTCCCATTAATGTGTCAAATTCATAAATGTCTTTGCAGGAAATGGGGTTAAAATCTTTGTGCCAGAAATCTTCTCTTTTAACACCCATATCGCAGCATTTGTCGATTTTTGCCATATCCCAGCCCTGGGGATAGTAGTTTTCCAATAAACTTCCTTTAACTGTGCTCATAAAATCCATAATAATATCTCTCCTTTTTATAATTTACGGTAACAACCGTTTTGTTACAATTTTAGGCCATGCCATACACTGTCTGAAGCCCTCTGCATACCCAACACCGCACTGTAAACCCCTGAATCTTGAACAGGTGCGTACAAATTCAGCAAAGTCAATGTGGTCGTGGTCTCTCATCCATTTAAGCTGACTTTCGTGACATTCAAGCATTTCAAGTTTCAACTCGATTTCTTCCGTAATATCTACATATTCTGTAGGAAGAAAATCAACCCCTGCCAATGTATCCATATAGAAAATAGGTGTAACTGCCGCCTTTCTTCCTCCGTTATACTGAGGAACACTTGCCACAAATGCCGCATCAAATACAAGTTTTGATACTGCAGTGTGGTCAGGCATATAGTCGTTTGGTGCGTGAGTAATAATAAAATCGGGCTGAACGTCGATAATTAAATTCGCAATTTTATCACGCTGTGCCAGTACTGCGGCGTCAACTACCAAGTCTCCTATATCCATTGTTACTACTTCTATTCCTGCTAATTTACCTGCATTTTTTGCTTCTTCCGCTCTCATTACGCGTAGTTCGTCAGAGGGGATGATTTCGTGTCCCATATTACCGTTGCAAACGTGGCATACAGTAACTTTGTCTCCTCTTTTTACGCATTTCGCAAGAGTACCGCAACAAGCAATTTCTATGTCATCAGGATGACATCCGATTGCCAGTACATTCATTTTTAACACCTCATTTATAGTATTTTACACTAGGGTGATAGGAGTTATCCGAACCACGCCTTAAACAGCGTAATTTCGGCGTATTTCGGCTTGTCATCTTTGCAAGGCGTCAGCCTTGCTGCATCTTCCGCACCAAAA
>JAFQVC010000177.1 GCA_017408205.1 Clostridia bacterium
CGATGCAATTCTGTATGAAAAACTTGGTCTTGACAGAGCAGTTGACTACAGCGGTGATGCAATAGGAATTATAACAGTAAGTCCTGCAGAAACTGCAATCATTGCGGCAGACGTTGCAATGAAGGCATCGGGCTCCGACCTTGGTTTTGTTGACAGATTCAGCGGGACACTTATTGTAACGGGAACAGTTTCCCAGGTGCAGTCGGCAGTAACTGCAGTGTGTGATTACTGTAAAGAATCTCTCGGCTTTACAGTTTGCCCCGTAACTAAGACATAATGAAAAGAATAATGCTGGTGGGCAGAAGCGAGGCGGGTAAAACCACACTCCTGCAAGCCCTCATGAACAAAGAAATCAAATACGAAAAGACACAAAGCATCAGTTATGATGACGTTGTTATTGACACACCCGGTGAGTACATACAGACGAAACAACTTGGAAGCGCACTTGCGGTATATGCTTATGAATCGGATGTTGTCGGTCTTCTGGCAGCGTCGGATGAACCGTTTTCGTTATATCCTCCCTGCATAGTGGGGATGTGTAACAGAGAGGTAATCGGGATTGTAACAAAAATCAATGACGAGAGAGGCAATCCTAGTCGTGCTGAAAACTGGCTTAAACTTGCAGGTTGTAAGACGATTTTTAAAGTAGATTCCAAAACCGGCGAGGGAATACCGGAACTTAAAGAGTATTTAGAGAGAAAAACAACAAAAACAAAGAAAAACCAACAAAAAACAAGTTGACTTTTGTTGAAAAACGTGGTAAAATAAAGATATAACAAAGAAAAAACAAAAAATAATATATAAAAGGAGAAATGAAACATGGCTTCAGAATACGAAATCAAGAAACAGATTTGCGAAATCGGTAAAAGAATTTATGACAGAAACATGGTTGCTGCAAATGACGGTAACATTTCAGTAAAAATTTCTGACAATGAATTCCTTTGCACACCTACAGGCGTAAGTAAGGGCTTTATGACACCTGATTACATCTGCAAAATCGATGGAGACGGCAAAATCCTTCATGCAAACCCCGGCTTCAAACCATCTTCAGAAATTAAAATGCACTTAAGAGTTTACAAACACAGACCTGACGTAAAATCAGTTGTTCACGCTCATCCAATCTATGCAACAAGTTTTGCTATCGCAGGTATTCCTTTGACACAGCCAATTATGCCTGAAGCAATTATCGCTCTTGGCTGCGTACCGATTGCTGAGTACGGCACACCTTCAACAGATGAAATTCCTGATGCTGTTGAAAAATACTTACAGTATTATGATGCAGTATTGCTTGAAAATCACGGTGCACTAACTTATTCAGATTCACTTCTTGCTGCATACCACAAAATGGAATCAGTTGAATTCTATGCTGAATTGTTATTTAAAGCAAAACAACTTGGCGGACCAAAAGAATTCTCAAAAGAACAAATCGAAAAATTGTATGAAATCAGAAGAAAGTTCAACTTAAGCGGTAAACACCCTGCAGACCTTTGTGCTAAAGTTAATAACGGTAAAGTTTCTTGCCACGGTTGCGGCGGTACATGCAAAGGCGACTGCAAAAGCACAGTAATCGGCAACGCTGATGCTGATTTGGTTTCTGCAATTACTAAAAAAGTTATTGAACAATTAAACAAATAAGGTGATATAGTTGGAAAACGAAAAATTGTCCAATATAGTAGCCGAGGTTTTAAAACAGGTAAGAAACGAGCAAAATAAGAAACTTACTTTGGAAATTGCCGACAAGTTAATTGATGCGGTAAATGAAAAAGCAAAGGAAATGGGCGTAAACGCAGTTTGCGCAGTGTCCAACAGCGAGGGAAACATAATCGCAGTAAAATGTATGGACGATTCTTACATTGCAAGTTACGATATAGCAGTTAATAAGGCCTTTACGGTTACGGCACTTAAAATGTCCACAAAAACTCTTAAGCCAATGGCTCAGCCGGGACAGCCCCTTTACGGAATACAGTTTACTAACAACGGTAAAATTGTTATTTTTGGCGGAGGAGACCCGCTATACCATAACGGCAAAATAGTGGGAGGTCTTGGAGTAAGCGGAGGCACAGAGGAACAGGACACAATTCTCTCAGAGTATGGCAGTAAAATATTTAACAATATATATAAATAAATGACGGAGGTGTAAAAATGGATTCACAGCAAATAGAACTATTGGTAAAACAGGTTCTTGAGGGCATGGCATCTGCATCATCTTCTGCACCAAAAGCAAGTGGGGAAATCCCTGCAAAAACCCGCGTGGCAGTTTTAACAGGACTTGAAAAGGTAGAAATCAAAGAATACCCAATTCCTGAAATCAGCGACGACGAAATTTTGGTTAAAGTAGAAGGTTGCGGTATCTGCGGTACAGATGCTCATGAGTACAAAAGAGATCCATTCGGACTTATTCCTGTAGTGCTTGGCCACGAAGGAACAGGTGAAGTTGTAAAAATCGGTAAAAATGTTAAAAAAGACAGCGCAGGTAAACCTTTAGGCGTTGGCGACAAGGTTGTTACAAGTATGATGTTTGATGACGACCCCGATATTACAATGTATGATTTAAACAAACAGAACGTGGGCAGCGGCGGTGTTTACGGTTTGCTTCCCGATGACGACATTCACTTAAACGGCTGGTTTGCTGACTACATAATACTAAGAAAGAACTCAGTAGTATTTAACGTTAGTGACTTAGACCTTGACTCAAGAATTTTAATTGAGCCCTGCGCAGTTTTAATTCACGCAGTTGAGAGAGCAAAAACAACAGGTATCCTAAGATTCAACTCAAGAGTTGTAGTTCAGGGTTGCGGACCTATCGGTCTTATCTGTATAGCAGTTCTTCGCACATTGGGTATCGAAAACATAGTAGCAGTTGACGGCGAAGAAAAACGCCTTAACTTTGCTAAAAAGATGGGTGCAGGAAAAACAGTTAACTTTAAAGATTTTAAAGGAATTGAAAATCTTGCAGGTGGCGTAAAAGATGCATTCGGCGGATATTTGGCAGACTTTGCTTTCCAGTGCACCGGCTCACCGGTTGCTCACAGTAACATTTATAAGTTTATAAGAAACGGTGGCGGTTTATGCGAACTTGGCTTCTTTATAAACGGCGGTGACGCAACAATTAATCCCCACTTTGACTTGTGCTCAAAAGAAATCACATTAGTTGGCTCATGGGTTTACACTTCAAGAGATTACGCTACAACATTTGATTTCTTAAAGAGAGCAAAAGGCATCGGATTACCAATTGATGAATTAATTACTCACAAATACAAATTAGAAGAAATTAACGAAGCATATCAAACCAACCTGAAAATGGAAGGTTTAAAGATAGCAATAATTAATTAAGGAGGATATAAAAAATGGCATTAGAAGCATTAGGTATGATTGAAACAAGAGGTTTGGTTGCAGCAATCGAGGCAGCAGATGCAATGGTTAAAGCAGCAGAAGTAGTACTAATCGGAACAGAAAAAATCGGTTCAGGTTTAGTAAGCGTTATGGTTAGAGGCGACGTTGGTGCTGTTAAAGCAGCAACAGAAGTTGGCGCTAACGCTGCTCAGAAATTAGGCGAATTGGTTGCTTCACACGTAATCCCAAGACCACATTCAGACGTAGAAAAAATTCTGCCAAAGTTATAATAACGGGTGATTGTTATGGCAGAGAAGAAAGTAAGTAAAGTGTCAGCAGGTCAGGTAAAACCTGCAAAAGCGGAAGCGAAAGCAGAAGCAAAACCCGAAGTTAAAGAAGAAACAAAAAAAGAAATAAAAAAAGAAATAATTAAGGAGGAAGTAAAAATGACACAAAAAGAAGCATTAGGTATGGTTGAAACAAGAGGTTTAGTAGCAGCAATTGAGGCAGCAGATGCTATGCTTAAAGCCGCTAACGTTGAACTAATCGGAACAGAAAAAATCGGTTCAGGTTTAGTAAGCGTTATGGTTAGAGGTGACGTTGGTGCTGTTAAAGCAGCAGTTGAGGCAGGTAACGCTTCAGCTCAGCGTCTTGGCGAAATCATCGCTACACACGTTATTCCAAGACCTCACAGCGATGTTGAGAAAATTTTACCTGCTATTAAATAATAGTGCATTATTAAAAGGACTGTGTCACAGTTAACTGTGACACAGCCCTAGATAATAATGAAAGGAGAGATATAAATGATAATCGGAAAGATTACCGGAAGTATTGTCTCAACAAGAAAAAATGAAAGATTGTTAGGAAACAAATTTCTGATTGTAGAGCCAATGGAAAAAGGTCAGAGTTCCTTTATAGCAATAGATAATGTAGGTGCAGGTATAGGTGAAACAGTACTTGTTGCAACAGGAAGTGCCGCAAGAATTGGCTGCGGTATGGAAGAGGCGCCTATTGATGCGGCAATTGTGGGAATTGTTGACGAAGAAAACTAAACCCTAAAAGGAAGGTAATACAGTGGCAGATATAATTTCTTTAGCAGAACTACTTAAAAAACACGGTGTTGTAGGTGCCGGTGGCGCTGGCTTTCCGTCATATGCTAAATTGAATAAAAAGGCAGATACTGTTATATTAAACTGTGCCGAGTGTGAGCCACTGTTTAAAGTACACAGACAGGTTCTTGCAATGTATGCCAACGAGATTTTGTATGCTTTAGACCAAGTTGCAAAAGCAGTTGAGGCAGAGCAGGTAATAATTGCAGTTAAAGATTCATATAAAAACACAATTACAGCCCTGTACGAGCACATTGACAAGTACAAAAATTTCTCTATTAAAAAATTGCCTGAGGTTTATCCGTCAGGTGACGAAGTGGTAACAATCTACGAGACCACGGGAAGAGTTGTTCCTCAGGGACAGATTCCTATTTCAGTAGGCGTTATAGTTTATAATGTTGAAACAATGCTGAATGCGTACTACGTTTTAACAAAGAATAAACCTGTTACTTTAAAATATGTTACAGTTGCAGGTGAAGTAGAAAATCCCCAGACCTTTTTAGTGCCTGTAGGTACTGAAATTTCAGAACTGATTGAAGCGGCAGGGGGAGTAACCAGAAAAGACGTGGCTTATTTAAACGGCGGAATAATGACGGGTAACATTACCAAAACCAATATGCCTGTAACAAAAACTACAAATGCAGTATTGGTACTTCCTAAAGACCACGTAGCAATACAAAGAAGGCAAACGAAAACAAGTATTAATTTAAACAGAACGAAAAGTGCATGTTGTCAGTGCAGAATGTGCACAGACCTTTGCCCAAGGTATTTGTTAGGGCAGGACTTACAGCCCCACAGCATTATGTACGGTGCATCAAACGGAAATACAAAGAACGTTGATATATTTGTTAATTCGGCGTTTTGTTCTCAGTGCGGGTTGTGTGAACTGTATTCGTGCCATCAGGGATTATCCCCTAAAATGATGATTAACGTGTTTAAAACTGAGTTGGGCAAAAAGGGTATAAAACCCGAGCCAATAAAGGAAACACCGAAAGTTCATCCTGCAAGAGAATACAGATTAGTTCCCATGGAACGTTTAATTACAAGATTAGGACTTAATGTTTACGATGTTAAAGCACCGATAAACGAGAAAGTCTTTAAGCCAAAAAAAGTGAAAATAATGCTTAACCAGCATATCGGCGCACCTGCTGCGGCAGTCGTTAAAACAGGCGACAAAGTAGTTGCAGGTCAGGTAATCGGAGAAGTGGCACAGGACAAATTAGGAGTTAATATCCACAGTTCCATAGACGGTGTTGTTGGTGAAGTTAAAAACGGATATATAATTATAGAAAGGACTGACAGTTAATGGGCAAATCAATAGGTATGATTGAATATACAACTGTTTCTGCAGGTATTAAGGCAGTAGATACTATGGTGAAGACATCAGCCGTTGAGGTTATTGAAGCCCAGGTTGTTTGTCCCGGTAAATACATAGCATTAATCAGCGGTGAGTTAAGTGCAGTAAAAGCGGCAGTTGAAGCATCAGTTTCTTTATGCGGAAACAAACTGATTGACAAGTTTGTTCTTGGAAATCCCCATGAAGCCATCTTCCCTGCAATTTACGGTACGACTCAGGTAGAAAACCCAAGAGCACTTGGGGTATGCGAAACATATTCTGCTGCCTCAATTATTGTTGCGGCAGATGTAGCGGCAAAAACCGCTATGGTAGATTTGATTGAACTAAGAATTGCAAGAGGTATGTGCGGTAAATCGTATATGCTTATAACAGGCGAAGTTGCTGCAGTTGAAGCGGCAATTGAGAAAGTTAAAAAAGACCTTGCAGAAACGGGAATGTTCTTAGACAGCGAAGTAATAGCAAGTCCTGATATGAAAATCTGGAAAACTATATTATAAGGAATGGAGATAATAACAATGGTAGATGAAAAGTACATAAGCGAAATAGTTGAAAGTGTTATTAAAAGTATTAAACCGGAATTACCTGAAAAACAGTTAAAAGGCGTATTCCCTACAATGACAGATGCCTTGGAAGCAGTACAAAAAGCGTACAAGGAATTAAAGGGTTACACTGTTGAACAACGTGAAAAAATGATAGAAAAAATAAGAGAATTTACACTTAAAGAAGCAGAAACAATGGCTGTTATGGGTGTAGAAGAAACAGGTATGGGTAACGTTCCTCATAAAATCATAAAGCACCAACTTGTTGCAAACAAAACTCCCGGTACTGAAGATTTGTCTGCAAAGGTTATGACAGGTGACTGCGGTATGACATTGGTTGAAATGGGACCTTACGGCGTAATCGGAAGTATTACTCCATCAACAAACCCCAGTGAAACTGTACTTTGTAACTCAATGGGTATGATTGCTGCAGGTAATGCGGTAGTATTTAACCCTCACCCCAACGCAAAAAATGTTGCAAACTACGCAGTTGACCTTGTAAACAGAGCAGTTTTAGAAGCAGGAGGTCCTGAAAACCTTGTTGTTTCAGTATATAAGCCAACTATGAAAACATCTGACGAAATGGTTAAATCACCTATCGTTAAACTGCTTGTAGCAACAGGTGGCCCCGGCGTTGTAAAAATGCTGTTGTCATCAGGTAAAAAAGCAATCGGTGCAGGTGCAGGTAACCCACCTGTTATCGTTGACGAAACTGCAGACGTTGCTAAAGCCGCAAAAGATATAGTTGACGGTGCAAGTTTTGATAACAACTTACCTTGTATCGCTGAAAAAGAATGTTTTGCAGTTAAGTCTATTGCAGACGAACTGATTTCAAATATGACAAAACATGGCGCTTACCTTATTAAAGGTCAGGATATTGAAAGACTTAAAAACTTCTGTCTTGTTCAGAAAGACGGCAAGTACAGTATCAATAAAGACTGGGTAGGTAAAGATGCAAAATTGTTCTTAAAAGAACTTGGAATTAACTCAGACGCAAAACTTATTATCTGCGAAGTTGATAAAAACCACCCATTCGTTCAGGTTGAAATGATGATGCCTGTACTTGGTATTGTAAGAGTAAACAATATTGACGAAGCAATTGATCTGGCAGTAAAAGCAGAACACGGAAACAGACACAGTGCACACATTCACTCTAAAAACGTTGACAACTTAACTCGTTTTGCAAGAGAAGTGGAAACAACAATCTTTGTTAAAAACGCACCATCTTATGCAGGTATCGGTGCAGGCGGCGAAGGTTACACAACCTTTACTATTGCAGGTCCTACAGGTGAGGGCTTGACTGCGGCTCATTCCTTTACACGTCAGCGCAGATGCGTATTGGTTGACGGTTTCCATATTGTATAAAAGAGGTGTAATTAAGTGAAGGCACTTGGATTAATAGAAGTTTACAGTTTTACAACAGCGGTATGCGTAGCCGATGTTATGGCAAAAGCAGCAGACGTAAAAGTAATTGCTTTTGACAGAAACAGACCTATAAGAACTGACGTTCCTGCTCCCCTTGTTATGGAAGTAAAAATCGAGGGTGTTGTAGGTGCAGTAAATGCGGCAATTGAAGCAGGTGTAAATTATGCAAAAGAAAAGGGCAAATACATTGTTTCCCACGTAATTGCAGCACCTGACGAACAAACGGACAAAATGGCATACCTTCTTGATATTAACAGAGATAAATACAACAAAAAATTGCCTAAGAATTTAATAGATTATCCCGAAGAAAACATTAAGGAAATTGACGGTGCCTTCGGTATTCTGGAAATAGAAGGTCTGGTTGCGGCAATAGAGGGACTTGATGCTATGGTAAAAGCAGCAAGTGTAAATATTGTCCACACTGAAAAACGCTTAGGCGGTCGTCTGGTAACACTTATAGTAAAAGGTAATGTTTCTGCAGCAAGAGCGGCAGTAGAGGCAGGAATGAGTGCAGCACTTAAAATCGGTAAAATATTTGGTGCTGAAGTAATAGCAAGACCGTCTAGTGAACTAAGTAAATTTTTTGATATCGAATAAGGTGATTTTATGTTATTAGTAGATGAAAAGAAAATAGAACAAGCCGTTAAAAATGCTATTGCAGATGCTAACGGAGAAATAAGAATAGGCGTTTCTCAACGTCACATTCATTTGTCCGAAAAGGATTTATATACTCTTTTCGGTGAGGGATATCAGTTGACAAAAAAGAAAACTTTAATGGGCAGAGAATTTGCTTCTGAAGAAGTTGTAACTTTGGTAGGTCCCTCTTTAAAATCAATTGAAAATGTGCGTGTTTTAGGTCCTGTAAGAAAAAACACACAGGTTGAAATTTCTAAAACTGATACATTTATTTTAAAAGTAAGTCCTCCTGTAAGACCGTCAGGTGAAATTGCAGGTTCTGAACGCCTTGTAGTTGTAGGTCCCAAGGGAAGCATATACTTAAACGAGGGCGTAATCATCGCAAACAGACACATTCACTTAACTCCTGATTACGCAAAAAGACACAATATTAAAGACAACGACTATGTAAACGTAATGGTTGACGGTATTAAGCCTACAAAATTCTTTGATGTTCAGGTCAGAGTAAGAGATGACTTTAATGTTGAAATGCATATAGACACAGACGATGCAAACTCAACAGGACTTAAAAACGGAGATTTGGTAAAGATTATCGACAAAGAGTAGTATTGAGAGGTGTAACGGATGTTTGCTTTAGAAAGGCAGAAGAAAATCCTTGAATTACTGAAAACCGACGGGGCAGTATGGGTTAGTAAACTTGCAGTAGCACTTGATGTTACTGAAGAAACTGTCCGTCGCGATTTGGAAAAATTGGAAAAACAGTCCTCCTTAAAGCGAACACACGGAGGGGCGGTTCCTGCAGACGAGGGGACTTACGAATTATCTCTTGAAATAAGAAAACACACAAACGTTGAGGCCAAAAAGAAACTTGCAGGAATTGCACTTAAGTTTGTTGACCCCGGTGACACAATATTTTTAGATGCGTCAACTACCACATTCTTTATGGCAAAAGAAATAAAGAATATGCACAACGTTACCGTTATTACCAATTCACTAAGAATTATTGCAGAACTTGAGGGTGCAGAGAATATAAAGGTTATTGCAATTGGCGGTATCGTAAGCCAGAATCAGTCTTTTGTAGGAAGTAATGCAGAAAACAGTATAAGCGAAAATTACTTTGCAAGTAAAATGTTTTTCTCAAGCAAAGGTATTGAGGAAAACATAGGACTTATGGAAAGCAACGAGGGCGAGTGCGGAATTAAAAGAAAGATGATTAAAAATTCCACAAAGCACTTTTACATTTGCGACAAGTCCAAAATAGGCAAAATTGGTTTTGAAAAACTTGCAGATTTTGATGCAGTAGATTATTTTATAACAGATGCAGAACTTGATAAATCATTGAAAAACAAGTTTGACGAATTAGGGATTGAGATTATTAAGGAGGATTAAAGTATGAAAAAAGTACTTGCTTTTGACCTTGGCGCATCAAGCGGCAGAGGTATAGTTGCAACACTTGATAACGGAAAAATTACACTCCAGGAAGTTCATCGTTTTCCCAATAACGGAGTAAGCGTAAGAGGTACCCTTTACTGGGACGTATTATATTTGTTTGACCAGATTAAACAGGGTATAGTAAATGCCAAACTTGCAGGTGGTTTTGACTCAATCGGTATCGACACCTGGGGCGTTGACTTTGGTCTTGTAGATGAAAACGGCGACTTAATAGGCAATCCCGTGCACTACCGCGATGCAAGAACTGAAGGTATGCAGGAAGAGGTTTTCAAAGTAATCAGAAGAGAATCTCTTTATGAAAAAACAGGTATCCAGTTTATGGACTTTAATACCTTGTTCCAACTTTATTATCTTACAAAATATAAGAGCGATTTGTTGAAACGTGCAGACAAAATGTTGTTTATGCCTGACCTTTTAAGTTATTTCTTAACAGGGGTTAAAAGAAACGAGTTTACTATTTCTTCAACTTCACAGATGCTTGACCCATATAAAAAGCAGTGGAATACAGAAATTCTTGATACTTTGGGCATCCCAAAAGACCTGCTTTGTGATATTATTAAAACAGGTGAAGTTCTGGGTACAGTTACAGATGATATCTGCGAAGAACTTGGAATTAATCCCGTTCCCGTAATTGCCGTTGGCTCACATGATACTGCATCTGCAGTAGTGTCAGTACCTACAACTGCAGACGATTTTGTGTATATCAGTTGCGGTACATGGTCATTATTCGGTACAGAATTAAAAGAGCCGCATATTAACGAAAACAGTCTTAAATCTTCA
>JAFQVC010000178.1 GCA_017408205.1 Clostridia bacterium
CAAGAAATTTATATTGAATATACTAAACCAAATATTGAGTATGCTTTGACATCTGGTTATACTGTTGTTTTTGAAAAAATTGAAAATTGACAACACTTTTTGACAACACATTTGCGGTTGAATGGGTGGAATGGGTAGAAAATTCGTGCTGAAACAGCACAAAAATGCACCATTTAGACCTAAATTCACGGTCAAAACAAAAGTGATGTTAGAGTG
Source organism: Clostridia bacterium (assembly GCA_017408205.1). Classification (GTDB taxonomy): domain Bacteria; phylum Bacillota; class Clostridia; order Monoglobales; family Firm-18; genus RGIG1864. The sequence continues at coordinate 217 of JAFQVC010000178.1, forward strand.
GGAGTGATTTGACTCCGTCAAATCAACTATGATTATTTCGCAAAAAATAATCATATCATAACATTTCACGTTAAAAACGGCTTGAAACACAAGTTTCAAGCCGTTTAGTATTTTATGCTGTTTATACGATAGTTTTTCTAAGCCACTCAAGAGTGCAGTTTACCATATGTTTACCTGTTTCTTCACTTGCTTCTTTAGCACTTTCGGCAAACCATTCGGTGTTACGTTCACAACGGCTTAAATCTACCAACTCGGGATATGTTCCCATCATAAGACTTGTTTCCCATTTTCCTGCATGGTCAAAGCCACCGCACTTAATTTGTGCATCTGCACCGATTAGTGGGATAACCTTTATGTATGAGAACGGATCATCTTCGCTGCCCATATCTTCGTAATATGAAGCATAGGCGTCGCTGCCCCACCAACCTTTTCCAAGTTTTTCTTCCATATATTCCATAGTTACCTTTTTAGCGGCTTTATGACAGGCAATTGTCATAGGCATAAGACCTGCGCCCTCTGTCTGATGGTGAGCCACAAGGTAAATATTCTTATGACCTGCATTAATCATAGATTTCAGTATGCAGTACAGATAGTCTGCATAAGCATCTTCGTCAACGTGGAAGTGGCTGGGTTTGGGAGCACATACTGCGTATGATGCCACACCGTACCAGATAGGGGGACAAACAACAATTTCCTTTTCTTTTTCCAGTTCTCTTAAGCAACCGGTAATAACTAAAGTGTCTGTTCCGCAAGAAGCATGACGGGCATGATACTCCAAAGTACCGATTGGGATTATAAAGGGGACTTTTCTATCCACCGCGTCCTGAATTTCATCATATAACATTTCAAGCATTTGCATTGTATTTTCCTCCTGTACCTATTAATTGATAAAAACATTATATGCCAAACTTACACAAAAGTCAAGAAGCCGTTTTTGTGTTTAAAATAAATATTGTTATTGACAAAACTAATTAGTGCAGTTAAAATTAAACTGGTGGGGTTTGGAACCACGAAAAAAGTAAATAATAAAAACAGTTATAATAGCACATTTGGAGATTTGGAGGTAAATATGGATATTTTTGCTGTTTTAAGTTTAATTGGTGGTCTTGTTTTGTTCCTTTACGGAATGGACCTTATGGGTGACAGTTTGAAGAAACTGGCAGGAGGAAAACTGGAATCTGTTCTTGCGAAACTTACGTCAAGCAGATGGAAAGGACTTCTTCTTGGGTTTGTTGTGACGGCGGTTATACAGTCGTCGTCGGCTACAACTGTTATGCTTGTTGGTTTTGTTAACTCGGGCATTATGAATCTTGGACAGACCATAAGTGTAATAATGGGTGCCAATATCGGTACAACAGTTACTTCATGGCTTTTAAGTACCAATGACATCAGCGGTACCGCCCTTGTACTTAAACTGTTAAAGCCCGATTCTTTTACTCCTGTTCTTGCAGCAATCGGTCTTATTATGAATATGACTGCGAAAGATGACAGGAAAAGAAACACATCTACCATTCTTATTGGCTTTGCTATACTTATGTTTGGTATGGATATGATGAGCGGTGCTGTAGCAGGGCTTAGAGATAATCCGACATTTACTTCTTTGCTTACAACTTTTTCAAATCCCGTTATCGGTATTGTGGTGGGTACTTTGTTTACTGCAATTATTCAGTCATCATCAGCATCTGTTGGTGTTTTACAGGCACTTTCAATGTCCTGCCTGATTCCGTATTCAACAGCAATCCCCGTAATACTTGGACAAAACATCGGAACAACTATTACCCCTATTATTTCTGCGGTAAGCGGTAACACGGAATCAAAACGCGTTGCATTGTCCTGCCTGTATATCAAAATGATTGGTGTAATTATTGTTGCAGGTATATTCTACTTGCTCAACTCATTTTTGAAATTTGATTTTATGGCTTCGTATGTAGGACCTACAACCATTGCGGTAGTTCATACTTTATTTAATATAATTTCAACAGTTATTCTTATTCCTTTCTGTTCTTTCTTTGAAAAACTTGCAATCAGGACAGTCAGAAGCAGAAAAGAGGAAAAAGAACGAGACATATTTGCTACACTTGATGAACGTTTCCTTGAGATGCCATCTTTTGCGGTTGAAAAGTGTAAAGACCTTGTAAATGATATGGCGAACATTTCATTTGATGCCTTTAAAAAGGCAACAATGCTTATGAACAACTATGACGGTGCTGTGTTCAAGGAAGTAGAAGACCTTGAAACAATGATAGACAAGTATGAGGACAAGACAAGTTCATATCTTGTTAAAATTGCAGGTACAAATATGTCTTTGAAAGACAGTAAAATCGTGACAGAACTGCTTCATTGTATAGGTGATATTGAAAGAATTTCCGACCATGCGCTTAATATTGCGGAGGCGGCTAAAGAAATACATGACAAGGGCATTACTTTCTCTGAAAAGGCAATGGCTGACCTTAAAGTCATTACTGCAGCAGTTGATGAAATACTTGCGCTTTCAATAGAGGCACTTGTTAACGAAGACCTTGAAAAAGCGGCTTTTGTAGAGCCACTTGAACAGGTTATAGATAAACTTAAAAGAGTTATTAAAAACGGTCATATTTCCCGCCTGCGTCAGGGCGACTGCACAATGGAACTTGGATTCATTCTTTCAGATTTGCTTACCAACTACGAAAGAATTTCAGACCATTGCTCCAATATTGCGGTATGCTTCATAGAAATTGCCAACGATTCATTTGAAACCCACGAATACCTTAAACAGGTTAAATCGGGTGGTGCAAACTTTGATGAAATGTTTGAGGCATATAATCAGAAATATAATATTGCAAATTAACAAAAAAACAGCCCATTATTCAATAATGGGCTGTTTTTTTATGATGGAAGCAATGAATTGCTTTACTTATTATTTTAACTATGATATACTGTATAGTAAAAGGAGGGAAATTTATGAAAAGAATAATTTCGATGTTATTGGTGTGTTTTATGTTGCTTCCTGCTGTTTGTGTTTCCGCAGCAAGTACACCGTCACTTGACTTTTTAAAGAACAGTGCTTCCATTCGCAGTGTGGAGGAAACAGGCACAGTAAGTTTTAAACTGAATGAGCCCTTCGGTCTTCTGGAATTACTTGCAAAGGAAGAGTTTGCACAGGAAGTGTCTAACTATGTAGATATTGTTGCACTTTTTGAAAGTTTGTTTGATTCAACCATACAGGTAAGCGCAAAGACGGAACTGTCCGATGACGGAATGAAGGGTTTAACAGAAGCACACATCAAATCTAATATAGTACTAAAGGCAAATGATAATCTGGAAGGCGATGTTAAAACAAACTATTCAGTGTGGATGGATTATGATTTTTCCAATGAAGAAAAGCCTTATTTTGATATGATAATGGCACAACCTTTTGCGGCAAAATACATAACTTTTAACAGCGATTTACTTTCGCAAGAGGGTGTAGATATAGCCGCGCTTATTGCGGAATTATACAAAACGGCATTAGATAAAGATAATATTGCAAAACTTAATGACGATGCCATAGAATCTGTTAAAAAGAATGCTACAGTTACAGGTAATTCAAGAAGAGTAAAAATAGTGTTTGACGATATCGGTCTAAAAATGTACATAGCAGATGTAATGATTTCTGCTTTGAACCAGGCTGATGCAAGTTTGTTGGAAAGCATCGACTTAGATGAAATCAAACAGGCGTTGGCAACTGTACCTGTATTTGGTAACGAAGCAATGGTTATGGAATGCACATTAGACACAAAAGGCAGAATAGAAAAAGAAAAAGCCATCTTAAATGTGGATTTCAATATTTATGATTTAATGACAGCCCTGGGAGAACAGCCTGATGAAGAAAGCGGACTTACAAGAGAGAACTGCAAACTCAATTTTACAGCAGAGGCACAGTCGGAATATAATTACAACTTTGTAAAAGTAGAAAAACCTGTTCTTACTGAAGAAAACAGTATAGATATTTTAAAGTACGGCGACCCGAACTATTATGATGAGCCGGAAGATAATTATGTGGAGCCTGAAACATATTACTCACCCTGGGTATATGCAGATATTGACAACAACTGTTTTGCAGGAAACGATGCAAAATACGTTAAATTAAGAAGTTTCTTTGAGGGTATCGGTTATTCGGTGTCTTATGACAACGGAACAATAAAAGTAGAAACAGACAGTGCGGACGCAAAACACAAGACACTATCATTTGTTGTTAATTCGGATACTGTTAATGCAGAAAACAACAATGTAAAAATGGTTGCACCCGTATTTGAAAAAGACGGCGCATCATACATTTCTGTTGCTGACTGTGAAAAGCTTACTTATCTGAAAAAAGAATCTTTGTATTACCATTATGAGTCCGAGTACGGTTACCTTGAATTTTACGATTACAGTTACTTTAACGAAGAGTGGTAATATAACATAAAAACCGGGTGTCCCGGTTTTTATGTTTTTGAAAAGAGGAGTTAAATGGCAGAAATAATTAAAATTATGGAAATAATCGGAACCGTTGCATTCGCCCTTTCGGGGGCGTTAGTGTCAATCAGTTCGGGGCTTGATGTATTTGGTGTCATATTTTTAGCGTGTATTACCGCTTTTGGAGGAGGAATACTAAGAGACGTATTCTTAGGAATAAATCCACCTGCGATTTTTTGCAACTTTTCAATTGTTGCTCTTGCAATAGTAGTAGCTGTTTTTGCCTTTGTTATTGCATATATACATAAAGAAAAATTCAATACTTTTAAGGTAAAGATTGAAGCCGTCAACAATATTTTTGATGCCATAGGTCTTGCCGCTTTTGTTGTAATTGGCTGTGAAACGGCTTGTTCATACGGTTATTTAAGCAACGGCTTCTTTGTTGTTTTTTCCGGTATGATAACGGGTGTGGGCGGAGGTATGCTAAGAGATGTACTGATAGACACAACTCCGTACATTTTTAAAAAACATATTTACGCTGTGGCGGCAATCATCGGGGGGATTTTATATTTTATTTTAAGAAGTTATACAAAAAACGTACAGTTGGCATCTCTTTTATCTGTGATACTTGTGTTTGTAATACGAATGTTGGCAACAAAGTATCGGTGGAGTCTGCCGAAAGTGCAAATCAGCAGGACAGGTGATTTAAATGAGATAACAAAATAAAATATTAATTCTTTGTGCAATACTGATTTTTGGTATTTTTACCTCGGTGTGCGCGTCCGATTATGAAGCAGACGTTGTAGTAAGTCTTACAATAGACAATCCCATAATGTGTGTTAATGGCGAACAAGCGGAAATAGACGTGGGAAGAGGCACAAAACCAATAGTAACAAAGGGCAGAACGCTGGTGCCTATAAGAGCAATTATTGAGGCATTTGACGGGACTGTTGGCTGGGACGAAAATACCCAGACTGCAACACTTACTGTTAAAGATGACACAGTAAAACTTGTTATTAACAGTAAAACCGCTTATCTTAACGGAGAAAGCAAAACACTTGATGTTGCACCTGTTATTATAAACGAAAGAACAATGCTGCCCATAAGATTTGTGGCGGAGAGTTTTAATCTTGGTGTTGCCTGGGAACAGGAAAGTGAAACAGTTTTCATTGTAAGAAACGGTTTAGACCAAAAGGAATATAACGAACTTATAAAAGTATTGCCTGTATATAATGGTCAGGCGTACGCAAAAATTAACAACAACGTACCATTTTTTAAAGACTACGAAATCATAAACGGCTCTTTTGAATATTACAGCGACCTTGATTCCCTTGGAAGATGTGACGTGGCTTTTGCTTCTGTTTCAACTGATATTATGCCTACAGGGGAAAGAGAAAGCATTAGTTCTGTAAACGCCTACAGGGTGGCATAACAAGGATTACGACGTAGTAGATGGCGGATATCTTTATAACAGATGTCATTTAATAGGATATCAACTTACTGGGGAAAATGCCAATGAGAGAAATCTCATAACAGGCACAAGATACTTAAACATTAACGGAATGTTGCCCTTTGAAAATATGATAGACGATTACATAGAACAAACGGGAAATCAGGTTATGTACAGAGTAACTCCCTTGTTTAAAGATAACAACCTTGTAGCAGACGGTGTGCTTATGGAGGCATATTCTGTTGAAGACAAGGGCGAGGGCATTTCATTTTGTGTTTACTGCTATAATGTCCAGCCCAATATAACAATAGATTATTTAACTGGCTACAGCAGTTTGTCGGGAGAAGAACAGATTAAAGAAAATAATAATGAAACTGTATATCGTACACCAACAGGCAAAAAATATCATTTTGATACTTCGTGCGGCGGAAAAAACAGTTTTGAAACAACATTGGAAAAAGCAGTTTCCGATGGTCTGACTCCCTGCTCGAAATGTGCAAAATAAAAGGCAACTATATAGTTGCCTTTTTTATATGATGTTCAAATGTTCGATGAGAATTTTTGTGCCTATAAGTATAAGGATTATACCTCCTGCTATTTGTGCTTTACTCTGGCATTTGCTTCCGAAAATATTTCCTATTTTTACGCCGATGGCAGAAAGTACAAATGTCGTTATACCGATAATCGTAATGGCAATCCAGATGTTTACGTTTCCTGTTATTGCAAGAGATACGCCGACTGCCAGAGCATCAATTGATGTTGCAACTGCCATAGCAAACATTGTTTTTACGGAAAAATCGGCATTCTTTTCGTCACAACAGTCACATTCGTCAGAAAATGCTTCTTTTAGCATATTTATACCAATAAGTACCAGCAGAACGAATGCAACCCAGTGGTCAACTGCTTCAATTGTCTTTGCAAACAGGTTTCCAAGATAAAAACCTATAAAGGGCATCAGCGCCTGAAAACCGCCAAACCATATTCCGCATTTAATACTGTTATTAAGACCTGCATTATTTGTAGACAGCCCTTTGCAAACAGAAACTGCAAAGGCGTCCATGCTTAAGCCTATGCCCAGCATCAGTAATTCTATAATACCCATAATAACCTCCAAATCAACATTAAAATTATAATCTATATGATTTGTTTTGTCAACGGTATTGTAAAAATGCCATAATAGTAGTATAATGAATATTATATAATTATAAAGGAGAGAAAATATGTCTAATATCTGGCACGACATTTCACCAAAAAGAATACAGGCAGAGGATTTCATCTGTGTAATCGAAATTTCTAAAGGAAGCAAGAAAAAATATGAACTTGACAAGGAAACGGGTTATCTGATGCTGGACAGAATTCTGCACACGTCAACGCACTATCCTGCGAACTACGGTTTTATTCCCCGCACTTACGGTGACGACAATGACCCTCTTGATGTTCTGCTTTTGTGCTCCGAACAGATTGAGCCGATGACTCTCGTCAGGGCGTATCCCATAGGAGTAATTTCTATGATAGACAACGGGCGTAATGACGAGAAAATTATTGCAATACCTTTTAATGACCCTAATTACAATGTGTATAAGGACATCGGGGAACTGCCTGAGCACATCTTTGACGAGATGCGGCATTTCTTTACTGTATATAAAAATCTTGAAAACAAGGAAACTGCCGTAAACGAAGTCAGCGACAGAGAAGCGGCGATAGAAATAATTAAAAACGCTATAGACAATTATATCGATAATTTCTGCAAATAGAAAAGAGGTTAAAAAATGCTGTATATTAACCAACTGGATTAACCCCATATTAAATACTATCACAATGCGGCAAACGGCGGTCCTGAAGAAGGCAGGGATAATGTTGAAACATCGGGTTGCGGTCTTTGTTGTGCCTGTATGATGGTAGAGCATCTTACAACGGAAAGCCTTGCGCTGGAAGAGTGTGTAAAACTTTCGGAACTAAACGGCGCAAATTTAAAAGTAGGTACCAGTATGAGAGTTCTGGGCAAAGTTGTGGCAGAAAAGTATAATCTTGATTTTAGTACCACCAATGACAAAGAGGAAGTATTAAATCATTTAAGAAACGGCGGAGAAGTTATTGCCTGTGTAAGC
>JAFQVC010000179.1 GCA_017408205.1 Clostridia bacterium
CTCTACCGACTGAGCTACAGAGGCAAACCAAGTTGTACGGTAATCCCACAACCCGAAGAATTTTTTGGTGGGAACAATAGGGATCGAACCTATGACATCCTGCTTGTAAGGCAGACGCTCTCCCAGCTGAGCTATGCTCCCATTTTTAATAGACAAATTGGCGACCTGGATGGGGCTCGAACCCACGACCTCCAGCGTGACAGGCTGGCATTCTAACCAACTGAACTACCAGGCCAAAAATTCGTCTTTGCACCAACCCGGTGGTCTGTCGCTCACCAGTCAGCATAAACAATTATACTAGATACTTTTTGTTTTGTCAATACTTTTTTAAAAATTTTTTTATTTTTTTATAAACTATTATTTGCAAGACTTTTTTCAAGATTTCTAATAACAATATAAAGTCTTACTGAGAATATAGTTATAGTGATTATCCACGTTATGGGATATGCTATAAAAACATTTTCAAGAGTGTTATTAAGAGGCAGCACTAAAAAGTTCCACAAAATTCTTATACCTGCCATACCTGTTAATGTAATAAACATTGCTTCTAATGATTTACCAAGTCCTCTTAAGCAACCTGTCATTACTTCCATTATTCCGCAAAGTAAGTATGTCCTTATTACTATATTATAATACACTATTCCTGCCTCTATTGATTTTGCATCAGTTGTATATAATTTAATAAGAGGAACTTTAAATATTACACCCAGAGAACAAACAATTATACCAATAATTGTAACTACACCCAGGGACATAAACAGTCCTTTTTTAACACGTGCCATATCTTTATTTCCGTAGTTTTGTGCAGTCATAGTTATTGATGTATGGTAAACTGAGTTCAGTGCAACATAAACGAAGCCGCCAATGTTTGTTCCGGCAGAATAACCTGCCACCGCACTTGATCCAAAGAAATTAACCGCAGATTGAATTATTGTGTTTGTAACACCTATAACTGTGCTTTGGATACCTGCAGGCAAACCCACCATAAATATTCTTTTGATAATAGAAAAATCAAAACTAAAATCTTTTAAGTCCAGTTTTAAAGGATAGTGTTCTTTTGTGAAAGCATAAGTAATTGCAGTTGCTGATGCGTACTGTGAAATTATTGTGGCAGTAGCAACACCGTCAACGTTCATTTTTAAGCCAATAACAAAAACAAGGTTTAATATTACATTGATTATTCCTGCAAGGGTAATATAAATCATAGGTCTTTTAGTATCCCCTACAGAACGGCTTACTGAATACATAAAGTTAAACACCATATTTGCAGGCATACCCAAGAAGAAGATTTTCAAATATCTTACGGAATAAGGCAAAATATCATTTGGAGTTTTTATCAGTTTTAACAACGGCTCTGCAAGAACATTACCTACTATAGCCAGAAATATACCTACAACTATAGCAGAGTAAAAAGACATATTAATTACTCTTGATAATTTCTCGTCATCATCAGAGCCGAAAAAATGAGATGCAGTAACACCGCAACCTACAGACAGTCCAATAAAAAAGTTGATTAATGTATTACATAAAGACCCTGTAGCACCAACAGCCGCAAGGTATTTGCTACCTGCAAAATTACCAACAACAATCATATCGGCGGCATTAAACAGATTCTGAATAAAACCGCTGACAAATACAGGAATGGTAAACAAAATAATTTTTTTCAACAGTGAACCGCTGCGCATATCAAGTGTACTCATTTTACTCTCCTCACTATCACAGGTAAATATTTTTCTTCCAGTCTTTTATTAATAAAAAACAATATTAAAAACGGAATAAAAAACATAATTATTCCAATAATTGCACCGAAAATTGCATAACCACAAATTCCAAGTATAAGAGGTAAAATGTACGCTAAGAATGCAGCCGTAAGAACTCTTTTTGTATCTGTTTCAAGCACAACAGTATCACCAACGTCTGCCGAAATTTTGTTTTTAGCCACAACAAAGGAGTTGGTCTTTTCACAACCGCCGCACATTGCACAGTTTTCACCACAGGCAGATGCTCTTTTAAACTGCACTTTGGCATTGTCATTGATTTTTTCTACCACTATACCTACTTGTTTCACTTTATTCTCCTATCAATTCCCGCGCAGCATTTAACGTGTTTTCAGTAACGTTGTGACCGCCCATAATACGTGCTATCTCATATACCCTTTCATTACCCTCAAGCAATTTAACGGTAGTGTTTGTTTTGTCGTCCGATACAATTTTCTCAACAAGGTAATGATTTTTCGCTTTACTTGCAATCTGTGCAAGATGTGTTATACAAAGTATCTGCTTATTGTCCGCAAGTTTCGACAGTTTTTCTGCTATCTTGTCAGCGGCTCTTCCGCTTACTCCCGCATCAATTTCGTCAAATACAAGAGTATTCACCGTGTCGGCATCGGACAAAATCGACTTAATTGCAAGCATAATGCGGGACATTTCACCGCCTGATGCAATTTTGTTAAGTGGTTTCGGCTCTTCCCCTGCATTTGCCGAGATTAAAAATTCAACATTGTCTTTACCAAGCACATTAAAATCAGTCTCTGTAATGTTTACAACGAAACTGCAGTAAGGCATATCAAGTTGTTCAAGTTCTTTGCATATATTCTGCTCTAATGCTTTTGCGCAGTTCTTTCTCTTTTCCGTAAGGACATCTGCACACCGAGAAAGTTTCATTTCTGTTTCTATAAGATTTTCTTTTAATCTATTTATAATCTCATCGTTTTGAACAATGTTGTCAAGTTGTTGCTTTATATTTGAATGATATTCCATAAGTTCCTCAACAGAACTCTTTTTGTACTTTCTTTTTAACTCATAAATTGTACTTAACTTGCCCTGTATTTCGTCAAGTTCACCTGTATTCTCAACTATACCGTCGGCAAAAGAAGCAACGGTGTAGGCAATATCCTCAACCTCTAAAGTTACGCTGTTTAACCGCTCTGACAATTCCTTTAATGTTTCGTCATACTGTGAAATACCTTGGAAGGCGGATGAAACACCCGACAAAACATCAAAAACACTTTTGTCACCTTCTGATAATTTATACTTTGCATTACCGACAACGTTTGAAATATTACTGATTTCGCTTAAATAATTCTGCCTTGTTTCAAGTTTATCTTCCATTCCCGAAACAAGATTTGCTCCTTCAAGTTCATTAACCTGATATGTAAGCATATCGGTTTTCATTTGTTTTTCTTCGTTGTCAATACTGTTTAGTTCTATTTCCTTTAGTATTTCTTTTCTTTTTTCATACAGTTCTTTATACTGTTCAAGTTCCTGTCCCAAGCCAATGTAACTGTCTAAAAACGTTATATGTTTACTTTGATTTAATAAATACTGATTATCGTGCTGACCGTGAATATTTAAAACAGTCTTTGCAAGTTCGCGAAGTGACGATGCAGTTGTAATTCGTCCGTTAATTCTGCAGGTGCTTTTACCATCTGCATTTATGTCCCGCGAAACAATAACTGTACCCTCTTCCGCTTCCATTCCGAATTCTTCCAATACACAGTAGGTTTCGTCATTGTCAATCTGGAAAACCGCTTCTGCTAACGCTTTTTCTTCACCGTGTCTTATTATGTCTTTGCTTACACGTTCTCCTAAAGCCATATTAAGAGCATCAATGATTATAGACTTTCCCGCACCTGTTTCACCTGTCAGGGCAGAAAAGCCATTATTAAACTCAATATTAAGTTGCTTTATTACTGCAATATTTTTAATATGCAAATTTAAAAGCATAATAACACTCCGTTACTTTTTAAGTCCTGCGAATTTTCCCACTATATTTTCTGCATCTTCGTCTGTTCTCATAACAACCATTATTGTGTCGTCACCTGCAATACTTCCAACTATTTCGGAAGTTTTGTGCAAACTGTCAAGTGCTGCTGCGGCTGCCTGAGCCATACCGCTTAAAGTTTTAATTACAACTATATTTTTTGCTCTGTCAACTGTCAAAATACTGTTAACAAAAACGTCGCTCATTCTCTGGTTGGTTTCAACACTTACAATATTTTTAGGTGCAACATAGCGTAAAACCCCATCAACATTCTGTTTTACAAGTCCAAGATTGTGAATATCGCGGGAAATTGTTGCCTGTGTTACGGGAATACCGCAACTTATAATGTATTCCGCAATATCCTCCTGCCTTACTATCGGTTTTTTTTCAATTAATTCAATAATCAATCTTTGTCTTTCTTTTCTTGACATTACTGCACCTCTTAAAATAATTTTTGTTTAAGCCGCTTGTAGAAGAAACTGTCGGACGTTCTTACAAGTTTTACTTTCTTTCCTGCATTAATCGTAAGTACATCTCCGTTTTTAACGTTAACAGCAATTCTCCCGTCAACATTTAATACAGCATTTCCTACTGCATTTGTAACAGTAAGTGTAATTTCTTTTTCTTTTGGTACTATTACTGAACGACTGTTTAAATCATGGGGACAAATAAGTGACAAAATTACCGCGTCAATTGTAGGGTCAACAATAGGCCCGCCCGCAGATAAGGAATAAGCGGTTGAGCCCGTAGGAGTAGCAACAATTATTCCGTCTGCTGTGCTTGAATAAAGATGCTCTTCACCAACCGCCACACTGAACTTAATCGTACTTGAAACAGCATCACGGTGTAAGGTTGCATCGTTTAGTGCTGTATAAGTTTCTCCGTTTAAAGTAACATCAATTGTCAGATGCTCGGAAACTCCAAAATTCCCTTTTAAAATTTCAACAAACTGTTCGGGCATATCTTTTTCAATTTCTGTTAGAAAACCAAGATTGCCATAATTAATTCCTAAAAAAGATGCCTTTGTATCAGAAAATCTGTGAACAGCAGACAAAAGAGTACCGTCACCGCCTAAAACAACAATCAAATCCGCATTGTTAAGTTGTTCAGAAGACGCTCCTTTTGCATACTGTACCTTTTTAGCATATTCATTGTCAATAAGTGCACAAACACCATTATTATACGCCAGTTCCGCAATTTTGTTTGTTGCGGAAAAGTCACAGTCTTTAGTTAAATTGGGAATTATGGCAATTTCTTTTACTTTGTTACTCATATAGCCACCTCATGAGAAATCTCTACAATTTTTTCAACATTTATTTCGTTGTCCTCGCCGTTTTTTGAAAAATACATAAGATATTCTATATTTCCTTCGGGACCGCGTATGGGTGAAAATGTAACTGCTGACACTTTAAGTCCCATATCTCTTGTAAATGTGAGGACATTGTTAATTACTTCAATATGTGTTGACGGTTCACGGACAACACCTTTTTTACCCACCTTTTCTCTTCCTGCTTCAAACTGTGGTTTTATAAGCGCCACCCCTGTGCCATCGTCCTTTAAAAGTTCCTTAACGACAGGCAAAACAAGTTTTAATGAAATAAACGCAACGTCTATTGATGAAAAATCAAGTTGGTCGGAAACCTGCTCTTTGGTTACATATCTTATATTGGTTCTTTCCAAATTCACAACCTTGTCGCTGCTTCTTAACTTCCACGCCAACTGACCGTAACCAACGTCAACAGAATATACTTTTTTTGCACCGTTTTGAAGCATACAGTCGGTAAATCCGCCTGTTGATGCACCAACATCCATACAAATTTTATCTTCAAGAGATATATCAAACTCGGCAATTGCTTTTTCAAGTTTAAGTCCGCCACGGCTGACGTATTTAAGTTCACCGCCGCGTACTTCCACTATGGCATCATCAGAAATCATATCCCCTGCTTTGTCACTTCTTTGATTATTTACAAAAACCGAGCCCGACATTATAATGCTTTTTGCTCTTTCTCTGCTTGTGGCATAACCGTGCTCAACCAAATATATATCAAGACGAGTTTTCAATTTCCGTTAACCTCTTTCAAAATAATATCTGCAATGCTTTTTGCATCTGTCCCGTAATGCTTTTCCAAATCATTGATGCTTCCGTGAGTAACAGTTACATCGTTGTCGTAACCCACTTTAATTACTTTCCCGCCGATAACCTGCTCTACAACCGAACCAAGACCGCCAAATATCGTTCCGTCTTCAACAGTAATGATTTTTCCCGTTTTACCGTATGATTGTAAAAGCAATTCCTTATCTATCGGCTTGATTGTTCTTATGTCAATTATTTCTGCATCAACATCTGCAATATTCACCGCATCTTTAACCTTATTTACACAACTTCCCGATGTTACCACCGTAACATCTTTTCCTTCGCGGATAATACAACCTTTGCCAAAAACAAAGTCATCATACTTTTCGCAGTCAAGGATGCTTCTTGGATACCTTATAGCAACAGGACCGTTGTAATCATTAACTGCAAACAGTAACATCTGCTTTAAAATTTCATTGTTGCAGGGTGATAAAACAGCAATGTTTGGCATTGACAAAAAGTACGCCATATCAAGAAGACCGTGATGGGACTCTCCGTCCTCACCCACAAGGCCCGCTCTGTCAACCGCAAAAACAACGTGAAGATTACGCATTGCAACATCGTGGACAATGTTATCATAAGCACGTTGCAAAAAACTTGAATATACCGCAACTACGGGAATAAATCCGCCTCTTGCAAGACCGCCTGCGAAAGTAACGGCGTGGCCTTCTGCAATACCCACGTCAAAAAATCTGTCCTTATATTTTTTTGCAAATTCCTTAAGTCCCGTACCGTCAGGCATAGCCGCAGTAATTGCCACAACTTTGTTGTTTTTCTCTGCAAGTTGTGTCAAAGTTTCGCCAAAAACCTTTGATGGTTTATCAACTGTTAAATCATTATTTAACACTTCTCCTGTATTTAAATCAAACCTGCCGATACCGTGAAACTTACTTGGATTTTGTTCTGCAAACTGATACCCCGCACCCTTTTTGGTAATAACGTGCACCAAAACGGGGGCATCAATATTTTTAGCCATATTAAAGACGGTAGTCAACTCACGGACATTGTGCCCGTCAACGGGACCTAAAGTTGTAATTCCAAGCATCTCAAACAAATTGTCATTTAAAAACATAAATTTTATTGTGTCTTTGATATGCTTTAAACTCTTTCCGAAAGGTGTTTCTCCAAATCTGTCCTTAACCCGTTTTTTTGCATTATGATAAAATTTGCCCGTTCTTATTCTGCTTAAATACTTTGACATACCGCCTACATTTTTCGATATAGACATTTCGTTGTCATTTAAAACTATAGTAACATTTGATTTTAATCTTGAAACATTGTTAAGGGCTTCAAAAGCAAGACCACCCGTCATTGCACCGTCACCAATTACCGCAACAACATTGTAATCCTCTCCTTTTAAATCCCTTGCATAAGCATAACCTAAAGCGGTAGAAATTGATGTACTGCTGTGGCCTGAATCGTAACAGTCCGTATCGCTTTCAGAAGTTCTTGTAAATCCGCTCACACCGCCGAAAGTTCTTAAATTTTCAAGATTTCTGCCCGTAAGCATTTTGTGAACGTAACTCTGATGCCCTACGTCCCAGATTATTTTATCATTACCCGGGTTATAACACTTATGTAGTGCAAGAGTAAGTTCAACAGCACCAAGATTTGACGCAAGATGCCCACCGTTTTTTGAAACTACATTTAAAAGTTCCTGCCTTAATTCAACTGCTAAAACTTCCAACTGTTCGTATGTTAATTCTTTTATATTTCCAAAATCAACCATAGTTTTCACTCTTTTATTTTTTCTTAAAAATACTGATAACCCTTGCGGCGCTGTAAACAATACTGTTGGCTTTGGATATTGCAAAACCCTTACCCAACGCTTTTCCGCCAATAGTGAGCGATGCAACAAAGCCCGTAAGAAGTAGCGACAGTACTATTTCATCAAAATTATAAATACTTAATATTTTTGCAATAACAACTGCAGTTGCAGCACCGCTTATGATGCCCACTGTATCACCTATAACGTCGTTACAGATATTTGTAACTTTTTCTGCATTTCTTATAAGCCAGATAGATTGTGTTGCACCTTTAACTTTGCCTGCTGCCATTGAGTGAAAGGGCGTTTCATCGGCTGTCGCAACAGCCACACCCACAACATCAAAAATAATACCGATAAAAATAAGTACAATTAGAATTACAAGTGCAGAAATGATATCTGCTTTTGGAATTAAAGCCGATGACAATATTTCCATAGAAACACTTAAGAAAAACGACAGAATTACAATAACAATAACCCATTTTGAACTTCCGCTTTTCACATTTGTATTATTTTTTATTTTGATTTTTTTGTTTCGCACAAGAATACTCCTAATAAATAAAATACAGTGGTAGCGTACAATGTAAACTTTGCAACTTAGGTCCGCCCGAATTTCTCCGCAAAAACACCTTTTCGTCGCCAAAAAGGAAGTTCCCTATTACGCTTTACGTCACCTTGTTACCATAGGTGCTGGCGGATTACCACTCAGATTGCACTGAAATCCATCGTACGCCTGTGTTTCAAACAGCCTAGGAGTTTTCCTCCACATTCCAAATAATTCTTAGCCTCTTTTGCAGATACGGTTTCAAACAGCTATAACCGAAAGGCGGTCGGCCAACCGCCAATCGGTCTGTTCTGTTATCCACACGTCTCCACTCACGGCAGGCTACACTACCCACAGCGCTTTCGCACCGCAAAGTAGGTTTCATCCTGACTCGTACTTCTCAGAAGATGTCAAGAAGTGTTATGTCGAAGCACAACATCAGGTCTCCACGGAATTAGGGGTCAACGCCCACATGCCATTGCGGATCGCCCCACGTCCTTTCTTCCAGCATATGCCCCCGACTGGGCGTCGAAAGCAAACACCACAAGCTTCATCGATGTGCCCTTTTACGGATTTTTAGGCCCGTCTTAGGAATTACAGGATATGACTAGGATACTGCACCACTGTAATATTATTCTATCATATTAAATTATAATTATCAATAATTTCTGTTAATTAAATAATCAGTAAGTTCTGTCAAAAACCTGCTTTTTTCTCCGTAACAGAAAATAATATCTTTTGCTTTTTCACTAATCTCATTTAGTTTTTCAGTTGCTTTTTCAACACCGTAAAAATCGACAAACGTTTGTTTGTTAAGGTCGCTTCCGATCGGTTTGCCCAGAGTTTTTTCGTCACCCAAAACATCCAGCAAATCATCTTTAATCTGAAAAGCAAGGCCAAGATTTTCAGCAAACTGCATAACATTGTCAATATCTTTTCCCTCTGCACCTGCAGAAATTGCACCGAGATATGCCCCTGCACAAATAAGCGCTCCCGTTTTTCTTTTGTGCAAATCAATAAGCATTTCCTTATTGGTTGCGCCTTTAATGTCAATTACCTGACCGCCTACCATACCGTCAAAACCCGCAAGTTTTGCAAGACAAAGCCCTGCCTCCGCCTTTTTATCGCAAGGTGAATTAAGTACCGTTTCAAAGGCGTATGTCAAAAGACCGTCTCCTGCAAGTACCGCTATTGCATCACCGTAAACCTTGTGATTTGTGGGTTTACCTCGCCTTAAATCGTCGTTGTCCATACAGGGTAAATCGTCGTGAATTAAAGAATATGTGTGAATAAACTCTAAAGCGCAGGCAAAATGCTTAACGTTTTCTATATCCCCGCCAAATAATTTGCACACTTCCATAGTAAGGACCGGTCTTATTCTTTTTCCACCGTTACTAATTGAATAATTGGCACTTTCAAAAATTATTCCGTGATAACCGTCACCTTTTGGTGAAAGTTCATTAAGCCATTCTTCAACAATTTCAGTATCATTTTTCAATTGATTCAAAAAGTCCATTATTCATCTAATCCCTTAAATTCCTGCTTTAAAATTTCACCGTCTTTTTTAACAAGAATGTTTATTTTCTTTTCCGCTTCGTCAAGAAGTTTGTTGCAGGCAGAGGACAATGCTACACCCTTTTCAAAAAGTTCAAGCATTTCGTCTAAAGGCAAGTCGCCCTGTTCTAATTTCTTAACTATTTCATCAAGTTCCTTTATTGATTTTTCAAAATCAGCCATAATTATCGCTCCTTTAATTAACCGTGCATTTTGCACTACCATCGCATAACCGCAAATCTATAACGTCTCCCGAACTTATATCGGACACCGACTTGATTATCCCTTTTTCTCCCGAGGCAACTGCATACCCTCTCGTTAACACGGACAAGGGGTTTAAAGAATTAAGTTTCGCAACGCTTACAGAAAAAACATTTGCCTTTTCACTGTAAATTGCGGTAACCGCATTTATAAGATGCTTTTCACAGTTGTCAAGCCGTATTCTGTTTTGTGAAACATAATCTATAGGGCTCTTAACTGCAAATCGGGATAATACCGAGCGTTTATAATTAATGTTATTTTGTATCGCATTTAACATAGAACTGTAACTTTTGCTTACCGATGCGGAAAGTTCCACAACCGAGGGAACCGCAAGTTCTGCCGCCGCAGAAGGTGTGGGAGCACGCAAATCCGCCACAAAATCAGATATTGAAAAATCCGTTTCGTGACCTACTGCAGAAATAACGGGAATGTCCGACTGTACAATTGCCATCGCAACGGGCAATTCGTTAAATGCCCATAAGTCTTCAAGGGAACCGCCTCCTCTTCCCACTATTATAACATCTGCAAGAGAATTCTGATTAATATAGCCAATGGCGTTTGCAATCTGGTTTGCGGCATTTTCTCCCTGAACAAGCACGGGACAAATTAAAACCTCGCAAAGCGGATAACGCCTTGAAATGACATTTACAATATCACGGACCGCCGCTCCTGTAGGAGAAGTAACTACGCCCACCGTTTTGGGAAACTTTGGTATCGGTTTTTTTCGTGACTGGTCAAAATATCCTTCGCTTTGCAGTTTTTCCTTTAACTGTTCAAAAGCAATGTGCAAATCACCAATACCGTCGGGTTGCATACTGTCAATGTAAATTTGATAACGCCCGTCCCGTTCATAAACAGATATATGACCTGTGGCGATAACCTTCATACCGTTTTCGGGCTGGAAACGAAGTTTGTCCGCACTACCGCGAAACATCACCGCCGCAATTGCAGAATTTTCGTCTTTTAAAGTCATATAACAATGTCCGGAAGAATGGCGTTTGAAATTCGAAAGTTCACCTTTTACAGAAACGTTAATAAGCGTTAAATCATTTTCAATTAGTGATTTAATGTATTTATTAAGGGCACTGACTGTAACCGTCAATTTAATTCCTCCCTATTACAGAAGCAAGAATACCGTTAACAAAGCCCGCATTTTTTTCGTCTTCGTAAGTTTTAACAAGAGATACCGCTTCGTTTGCCGCAACGGTATTCGGTATATCCTCGCAATACTTTATTTCAAATATTCCAAGTCGCAAAGCCGCAAGAGAAATTTTTGAAATTCTGTCAATTGCCCAGCCATTTGAATACTTTGAAATTTCATCGTCTATTTCTTTTGCATTCATTTCAACACCAAAAATCGCATTAACTATGTATTTATTTGCATTCTCATCAGTTAATTCATTTTGTGAGTTGTAGATATTTAAAATTTCTTCAACCGTTTCCTTTTGCATATCTGCCTGATACAAAAGTTTAAACGCCAAGTCTCTCGCTTGTTTTCGTGTCATACCCGCTGTGCTCCTTCCTTTTTGGAACTGCAAATTTTAACTTTTGTGGTTTTATTTC
This sequence comes from Clostridia bacterium, assembly GCA_017408205.1. GTDB lineage: Bacteria > Bacillota > Clostridia > Monoglobales > Firm-18 > RGIG1864. The sequence continues at coordinate 11,584 of JAFQVC010000179.1, forward strand.
AAACTTTATCTTCTCTGTACTTAAAATTTCACCGTCAACACAAAATTTCATTTTACCGTTTAAAGGTGTAACAGTTATTTCATCGCACATTTTAACAGCAATAATTTTTTCAATATTCTTTATATTAATGTGTGTTCCTTTCATATACTTAGGAAGTAATGAAATAAAACGCAGACGGGAAATATTTTTAACTATATTTACATTTATCAAACCGTTTTTAATATGGGACAGGGGATTGCTTTTTATTCCTCCGCCGCAATAACATCCGTTTGCAACAGAGGTAAGCAATAATTTCCCGTTGTGAACACATTCACCGTCTGTTTCAATTTTTACCTCTGCGCCTTTTTTGGCAATCAGGTTAATAAATATTGAAACAAAATAGGCAAGAGTCCCCGGAATAAAAGTCAACTGCTCTTTTTTATCCGCCACATTACAGTCAAAACCAATGTTGAACATATTGACACCGTAACCACCGGTTTCTCTTCCGTTAAGATAAGAAGTGTAGTGGATTACATCAACTTCTTGTGATTCACAGGACATCTGCAACGAAACATCAAAAAAATCACAGTCGGAAAAGTTTCTTACAAAGTCGTTGCCCGTACCAACGGGAACTACGCCCGACTCTGCACCGTCGCAACTTAAAACACCGTTTACAACTTCGTTTATTGTACCGTCTCCTCCGCAGGCAATAAACCTTGCGGGACCGTAATTTTCGCAATACTCTTTAACAAACCGTGTGGCATCGCCTTTGCATTTTGTGAAATACACTTCGGCAGTTTCGGGGATTTTCCGTATTAAATTTTCAACTTCCTTCTTCTGCCCCGCATTCTTGTTAATAATAAAAACAGTTTTCATACTACTCATTCCAACTTATAAATCTGTAACTGTCAAGTATCTGAAAATACTTTGCAAGTCGGGGATACAAGGGCTGTGCCTTGTCCCCGAACTTTGTTTCAACAAGTTTTCCAAGTTCAATAATATTCTTGTCACCGTCAATTTGCGGCCACAAAAAACTTCCCATTTCGTCTAAATGAATGTAACTGATTTTCGGCTTCTTTAATAACTTCTGGGCAATTCTGTTAAAAACTCCCTTGTTTTCAATCTCCAGAGTTACTTTGTCATCTTTTACAGACCAGGAAATGTGTTCCGCCTTTTTAGGCACTTTTTCCAGATAGTTGTCATTACTTTTCATTTTTAGTTTTTCTCCATAATGAAAACTTTAAAACAGTCAGTATTATTATTGCAAACAGTACAAGTCCGCCTATATTCATAAACACAGGTGACAGTCCGAAACGACCAGACAAATCAAGTACTTTGTCAAGACCAAACACCGCAAGTAATGCAAGTAAAATACCTATTAAGCCCTCACCTGCAATCATACCTGAACAGAATAAAATACCGTCATTTATCATTTTTTCTTTTTGTTCTTTTTCCTTTTTCATTTTGTCAAGTACAAGACGTACAAGACCGCCCACCATAATACAAGCATTTAACTGTACGGGCAGATACACACCGATAGCAAATGGCAACACGGGAATCCCCAGAACTTCAACAACCACCGCAATAAATACACCGATAAATACAAGTCCCCAGGGAAGATTACCCTCCATAACACCTTCTATAATAAGTTTCATAAGTGTTGCCTGAGGTGCGGCAAGTTCGTTTGTTCCAAAGCCCCATGCATTGTCTAAAAGATACAAAGTTCCGCCAATTGCAAGAGCAGACGCTATAACACCTATAATTTCACCGATTTGCTGTTTTTTAGGTGTTGCACCTAATAAATAACCTGTTTTTAAATCTTGTGAAGTGTCACCTGCAATTGCAGAAACTATACAAATTACAGAGCCGATTGCAATGGCACTGCACATACCTGCAATACCTGTCGCGCCTGTAAGTTTTAAAATAAGAGTTGCAATTAAAAGTGTAGCAATTGCCATACCTGATACAGGGTTGTTACTGCTTCCTACCAAACCTACCATACGAGATGATACTGTTGCAAAAAAGAAGCCAAACACAACTATAATAACCGCACCCAAAAATGTAACGGGAATTGCAGGGATAAGCCATACTAATACCGTAAGAACTGCAATAGATAAAAGAACAACTTTCATATTTAAATCTTTTGAAGTACGGCTGTTGTCAGAAACCTTATTACCTGACATACTTTTCATTGCACCTGAAAAAGTTTTTACAATTAAGGGTAAAGACTTAATAAGACTGATAATTCCTCCTGCTGCCAGAGCACCTGCACCGATGTATCTTATATAAGAACTCCATATAGCACTTGCACCGCCTGATGCATACATTTCACTAATCGGTGCTGTACCGGGATACATAATAATATCTCCGCCAAATAAAACAATAACAGGAATCATTACAAGCCAGCTCAATACACCGCCCGCAAACATATATGAAGAAATTTTAGCACCGCAGATATAACCAACACTTAATACTGCAGGGTAAATCTGTGTGCCGATTTCACCAGCAAAGCCCTTAACACTTGCAGATATTTCGCCTGAAACAAGTTTAAGCCCATCAATGATGAACTTGAATATTGCCGCAAAACCCATACCTGCAAAAACAGTTGACGCATTTGCACCGCCTTCTTCACCCGCAAGCAGAACTTCTGCGCAGGCAGTACCTTCGGGATAGGGCAAAATTCCGTGTTCTTTAACTATCAGTGCATTTCTTAAAGGCACCATAAAGAAAACACCAAGCAAACCGCCGATTAGGGCAATCAATGTAATTTCAAGCATTTCCGGTTTTGCAGTTTTTCCTTCTGCTGCCCACAGAAACAATGCAGGTAATGTAAAAATCGCACCTGCTGCCAATGATTCACCTGCAGAACCGATTGTCTGTACTATATTGCTTTCCAGAATTGAGTTTTTACGCATAAGAACACGTATTACACCCATAGCAATAACTGCCGCAGGAATTGAAGCAGATACAGTCATACCTACTCTTAAACCAAGGTAAGCATTTGCAGCACCAAATATGACTGCTAAAAGTACGCCCATAACAATTGACGTAATGGTTAATTCCGGGGTAATCTTTTCTGCCGGAACATAAGGTTTAAAATCTTTGTTACTCATAATGACTCCTTTGTTAATCAAATATTGTATAATATAACCATTATATCATAAAATACATCAAAATTCAACATAATTTTTCAAGAACGGTGCATAATAATTCAAAAATTTCCCTTGTTGAAGAAACGCTTAATTTTTCTTCAACAGTGTGAACTCCGTACATAGTCGGACCTATTGCAATACAGTCCAGATTTTCTATTGACGATGAGAAAACCGCACACTCAAGCCCTGCGTGAATTGCTTCAACTTTTATATCTTCGCCAAACTTTTCTTTATACACTTTTTTGTATAAATCACGAAGTTCTGAATCGTCTTTATATTCCCAGGGCTGATATCTGCCCGACTTTTCCCACTTGCATCCGTTATAATCTGCAAATGACTCCATTCTTTCCTCAAGAAAATCAAGGGCAGTTCTTTTGTTGCTGCGAAGAGCATACTGCATAAATACAAAATCTTTTTCTGTTTTTAAAATACCAAGGTTAAGCGATGTTTCAACAAGATTTGGTATTACTTTGCTCATATCTACGATACCGTTTGGTGTAGTTAAAAGCATATATTTGATTCTTTCTGCAGTTTCTTTATCAAATACTTCAAATTTGCCTTGCTCTTTTACTTCAACGCCAACAGTAAACCACGGTTCTCTGTCTTTGATTTCTGCTTTTACAATTTTTTCGTACTCAGTTATTTCCCTGACGAATTGATTTGGATTATCAGTAACTACTGTAAATATGTTGTTTACGGGTATTGCATTGGACTTGTCCCCGCCGTTTATGTCAATCAACGAATATCCATTCAAATGATTTAAAAAGCGGGAAGTTAAAACATTTGCATTAACTCTGCCTTTGTCAATTTCTACCCCCGAATGACCGCCTTTCAGACCTTTTATGCTAATAACTATTTTAGTACCTGTTACAGTTTCGGTTTTTGTCGGAACTGTAATTTTAAAATCACTGCCGCCTGCACAGGAAACTGTCAGTACGTCCTGTTCTTCCGAGTCAAGATTAATCATCCTTTTCCCTTTTAACAAATTTACGTCAAGAGCACTTGCTCCAAGCATACCTACTTCTTCGTTTGTGGTAAACACCGCTTCAATGGGTGGATGCGGTAAATCTTTGCTTGCTAAAATTGCCATAATCATAGCAACAGCAATACCGTTGTCTGCACCCAAAGTTGTACCGTTAGCAGTCAGAAAATCACCGTCTTTTATAACTTCAATACCGTCAGTTTCAAAATTGATTTTACTGTCGGATGTTTTCTGGCACACCATATCAAGATGCCCCTGTAAAATCACGGGGGCTCCCGAGCCATCTTTATATATTATTACGTTTTTTGCATCATCACAAACGTATTTAAGACCGTTTTTCTTTGCAAAATCAACACAGTATCTGCTTATCCTGTCCATATCAAATGACCCGTGAGGAATTTTGCAAATTTCATCAAAATATTTAAACACTTCTTTATACAACATAACATACCTCCAATGTTATTATAACACAAATAAAGACCAAGAAAACCTTGGTCTTTATAAAATTTAGTCAATCAATGCGATATCAAACACAATTATGTTTGCATCTGATTCTCCGTTTTGTTTGATTTTGATTTCTTTTATAACCTTGTCGGGGTTGGGATTTTTAATAATGTATTTACCCAATGTGTATTCATCACCGTCATAGGTTTTACCGTTTTCGGGGAATGTAAAGTATGTTCCCACATAACCCTGGTGTGAATATACTCCCAGAACGGGTTCTGCATAAGTGCTTCTGTATGTGAAAATATTTTTCGCATAGCCAAGGGTTTTTACATAAGAAGTTCCGTCATCATAGCAGATTTCATATTCACCAACTGCATAGGGATCCTGCCACGGAATACGTTTGTAGAAATCTTTTGTTGCGTGAACGAAAGATATAAGGCGACCTTTACCGTTTATTGCAACAGTTTTTTCTCTGTCGTTGTAATTTGCAACTACTGCACCGTCGTAGTCAACAACACCTCTAATGTCATAGGGAATGTTGTTAATGTCACCCTTGATATCAACTTTTGTTTCGTTTTCAGTTTTACCAAGTTTTGCAAGTTTAATTCTTGCTTTTTTAATAATCGGCTTAATTAACTCGTTATATGTAAGACGCATATTGTGGTCGTAGCCGGAGTTATTAAGGGTTGTACCCGTGTAAATAAAGTCATAGATTTTTCCGTAGAATCCCCAGTATTCTTCACAGGTATCAATCCAGCAGGAAACCTCACCGCCAAGCATACCGGGTTTTTTAATTCTTGTTTCAAATCTCGGGTATGTGCTTGAATACAAGTTACCAACCATAACCTTAAAACCGTGTTTCAACAAATTGTCTTCTATATCTTTATCCATATTGTAATACCATACAAAGTCAAGCATAATAATATCTTTGTCAACGGTATTAACTGCATTTGAAGCACTGTAGAATACTTTCTGGATAAGGTCACCCCAAATCATCATCTGGTAGCCCTTGCTCTTAACATAAGCATTCATTTTGTTAACTTCTGTAGTAAATATTTCCGCTTTGGGTATGTTTTTACATCTTTCGCAAACGCCCATAGGGAACACTTCATCGTGTCCCATATGTATAAATCTCTTTGGCTGTACCGCCTCAATAACTTCGTCAATAATATTGAACATCATTTCATAGTATTTCGGGTGGTTAGGGCACATTGCGTGATACTCAAATTTACCGGGACCGGGGTCGCCAATATTAAATCCGGGGAAGTCTTTGTCGGGCTCTACATCGGGAGCATGGATTTCAGCCATTTCGGGATGTGCACTTGTAATGTACTGAACGTGTGCAAAACACTGAACTTCGGGAACAACTTCGATACCATAACTTTCCATAAATTCGCAGAATTCTCTTACTTCCGCTTTTGTCCATACATCGTAACTTGTAATACCCGCGTGAGTAGGTCTTGTACGTTTTCCTGCACGCCAGTCAGCAATACCCTCTAAATATGTAGAATTGATTTCTGGGTATTTGTCATATTCCATAGAACCGGCAATTTCTAAGAAAATCATATTGTACTGCATTGGAACAATAACAGTTTTTACAAGATTTTTCAGGAAATCGTACTGATTTTTGCTGGGAAGTCCCATATGAATACCGCGCATCGGCTTAAATGATGTGTGGTCTATTTCAACACATTTAACGCTGTCTCCGTCTATTAACTGCAAAAATGCATCAACTGCATAAAGTACGCTTCTTCTGTTTTTACCTTTTAACAGTACTTTGTCTTTTGAAACTGAAATGATAAAACCGTCTTCATATCCGTCGCCTTCAATTTCTATTTTAATTTTTCCGTCTGCTTTAACTTCGAAAGCATTGTCAGATTTCTCGTTAAGATAATTTGCAACAAAAATTTCATCATCTGTTGTTGCTGCTATTGAATTAATGCTTGAAAAAGGAATTCTGTCTTTCAAAAACTCGCATTTTTCAGGTAATGGCCAAACATAGTCGTCCATATCCCACGCAGCAAAAATATCTATATAATCAAGATGGAATTTTCTTAAATAACCATTAAATCTTACAATAAGGTTTTCGCACCAGTAACCAATCGGAATGGTGATTTCTTCTTTGTCGCAATTTTTGTTTCCTGTCTCGGGATTGAATTTGCCGATTTTTTTATATTCACCGTCCGTAACAGTAAACACTTCGATTGAAAGGAAGTGTGAAGTTGACGGGCTGATACTGTCGTTTGTACCTTGTTTTATATAAATATGGTCAATAAATGCTTTTTCGCCAACATTAACTTTAAGGTCAATTGCGTTAAAAAGCATACTGTTGGCACTCCAGGAAACAGGTCTTCTTGCAAAAAGATTACCGTTTTCTTTTGTGTAAACAGGAAGGTCTAATCCCTCTTTTGTTGCATTCGGGTTAAAAGCAATGTCTGTTCCTCTCTGGAGATAAGAGTAAGAGACGTTTTTGCTGATAGTGTCATCAAATAACGAGCCGATAAACATACCTAAACCACCTTTTTATATTTTACAACAATTGTATCATTTAATGAAAATAATGTCAATGAAAAAAACCCTGAAAATCAGGGTTTTTTCCTGTTAATTGTTATTTGATTTCAGGCAAACTTGCTGCTGCAACTGACTGACCAACTCTTCTTGAACTTTCGTCAGGAATGTGAAGCTTAATTTTCTTTGCAAGTTCGGGGAATTCCTTGTCAAGAACTTCCTGTGCTCTTGCAAGCAGTATTGTTCCGCCTTCACCTGATGTAACACGTCCCATAATCAAAACGTGCTTAATATCATAAAATTCTGTGTAGTACGCAATAGCATAACCAAAGTATGCACCTATTGTGTCATAAATGTCAGCAGCTCTCTGGTCGCCTTCTGCCATAAGACCTTGTACAACTTTAAGTTTTTCAGCAGGAGATAAACTTTCGTCAAGTTCTATACCTGCAAATGGCGCAAGTTTTATAACACCATCTTGTGAGAAGTATTTAACACCGCAACCGTAGTCGCCTGACCACTCGTCAACCATTGCATTTTCACAGAAATCAACGGGAACAAATGCAAGTTCGTTAAGCCAGCCGGTAATGTTGCCTTCAGGGTCAACATATCCGCCTGCTTCCGATGTACCCATAGCAACACCCAAAACCGCATTATCGTTTAAATCCATAGCACCTGCAAGGGCTGTTACGTCACCATCATTTGCAACTTCAACAGGAATATTTTCGCCAATTTCTTTTGCAACGTCAAGATACATATTTTTAACTTTCTTTTCAAAATCTTCTTCATTTACTTTTAAGAACAAAGACGCAACCATAATTCTGTTGTCAACATATACGCCTGCACTTGATACACCGATAGCATCAACTCTCGGCATATATGATGCGGCAGTTTTCATTGCATCTAAAATACCCTGATAATGGTAGTCGGGGTCTTCGTTAATTTTCGGGAACCATACAACTTCTTCAGAAAATACGCTTTCACCATTAACAACAGCACTTACCTTTCTGTCGCTTCCGCCTGCGTCAAAACCAATTCTGCAACCGTCTAAATGTCTGCCGATTGGTGCAGCGGCTGATTTGTCCTTTGGTGCATCTTCCAGTTTGCAAACTATAACTTCGAATGGTTTCTCATATACTTTTTCCATAAAGTGAACGTCAAAATCACGGGTACCTTTGTCTTTAAAGGCATCTTTGATTTTGTTACCAATAACATCGCTTCCTGCAATATATACTTTGTAACCGCCTGCAACCCATAAAAGAGATTTTGTCATTCTTTCAATAAATTTGAAGTTTTCTTCATCGTGACCTGTACCGTCAACAAAAACACGGGTTTTGTATGTAACTGTATAACCCTTGTTTCTTTCGATTGCGATAATAATGTCCTGTCCTTCGTCTTTTGTTGCTTCCCTCATATCTCTGCACACAACTGACAGCGGTGCAAACTGGGGGTCAAGTTTTGCATTAACCTTAAGATTCATATTTAATCTCTCCCTTGATAATAGTATTTAATACATTAAATTCTTCGTCACAAATTATTATATCCGCATCTTTGCCAACTTCAAGTGAGCCCTTTTTGTCAGCAATTCCGATAGTTGCAGCAGGATTTAGCGATGCACAGTTTACGCATTCCCAAAGAGGTATCTGCGAATTTGTATAAACATTCCATACACCTCGGTTTAACGGCAACACGCTTCCTGCAACAGTACCGTCTTCAAGACGACACACGATATCTTTGTAAATTATTTTCTGACCGCCCAGAGTATATTCGCCGTATGGCAAACCGCCTGCAGGCAGACAATCAGTAATAAAACATAATTTTCTGCCCTTTAATTTAAAGAGCATATCATAAAACGCGGTAGAAACGTGGAATGTGTCAACAATCAACTCACAAGATACATCTGAATTGAATACTGCAGTAACTACACCGGGGGCTCTGTGAGCAAGAGGCGTCATTGCATTAAATAAATGCGTTGCGTGAGATACCCCATTTTTGATTGCATCCATTGCACAATTATAGTCAGCAGATGTGTGTCCCATAGAAATCACCACATCAGTTTCGTTTTTCATTTTTCTTATTTCATCAAAGTTGCCAACATCTTCTTCTGGTGCAAGAGTTATTATTTTTATAATATCCGAATATTCCTTTACAAACTTTGAATCGGGCTTAAGTATATATTTTTCATCCTGAGCACCTTTTTTGGAAGCACTAATGAATGGTCCCTCTGCGTGGCAACCGAGAATTGTACTGCCCTCCCAGGTCTCGCTTTCTTTTTTAAGTTTTCTTAAAACTTCAAGTGCTTTTTTTATTACAGACATATCTTCTGTCATAGTTGTAGGAAGATAACCTGTAACGCCGTTTTTAAGAAGTGCATTGGAAATTACTCTTATGCTTTCTTCTTCACCGTCACAAACATCTTTGCCCATATAACCGTGAATGTGCAAATCTATAAGACCGGGTGAAACGTACCCGCCTTTTGCATCAATTATTTCGGCATCAGAAGGGACTCCATCC
>JAFQVC010000180.1 GCA_017408205.1 Clostridia bacterium
ACAGTATAGTTGACTAAAATGTATAACACTTCCGCTCCGTTGTCTATACTTGACATTATTGCCTCTTTAATATCCTCATAATCGAAAGCCACGCCTAAATCGGCATATTTAAAACGAACAGCAAGGTCGTTGTGTCTGATGCCTGATGTGGATAACCTTACAACATTTGCGTCTTTTAACTTTTCAAAATCAACGTCGTAAAGCCACGAAACGTCACAACCGTCCGATGGTTTGTCATTTACTGCAACTATTACGTTCTTTTTTCTCTTGTCGGATAACACCGTAGAAATCGCCTGATTAAAGCCGGCAGGATTTTTTGCAAGGTTTAAAACTGTTTCAATCCCTATATCAAATGTTTCCATTCTGCCTATCTGCGGTTTGTAGTTTGCAAGCATTTTCTGAAATAATTTTGTATCAAGATTTAAGGAGTCAAAAATCGCAAAACCCGCCAAAATGTTGTAAATGTTGTAAAAACCCCTGTAATTTACAGAAATTTTTGTATCATTAACAGTGAAAGCAAGACCGTGAGACATATCAACATCTCTTGCACTGTAATCTATTTCGGGACGTTTAAAATCGCAGTTTTCACACTTGTAACTGCCAAGATGACCGTAATGATAAAAATCATAACTTAATTCTTTTCCGCAAACTCTGCAGAATTTTCCGTCTTTAACCTCGTTAAGTGGCTCTCCTGCTTTTTCATTAACCCCAAAGAACACGCACTTTTTTCCCGTTTCCATACCGAAAGAAGTAACAAGCGGGTCATCACCGTTTAATACAAGAGTAACATCGTCAAGTAAATCTACCGCTTTTTTAAGGGCGTCAATGGTAATTTCAATAGCACCGTATCTGTCCAACTGGTCACGGAATAAGTTTGTTACCACCAAAAAATCGGGCTTTAACTGTTTAAATACCTTTAATGTTGACAGTTCATCGACCTCAATGCAGGCATAATCCGCTTTAAGTCTGCCGAAAATATTTGATTTAACGGCAAAAGCAGTCGCCACACCGTCAATCATATTTGCACCAACATTGTTGCAAACCACATTATCAAATAATGAATAGATAATATTGTTTGTAGTAGTTTTTCCGTTTGTACCGCATACAACAATTATCTCTTTCTTCACCTGTTTTGATAAACGCGAAATCATATCGGGGCAAATTTTCATAGCGTATCTGCCGGGAGCAGAAGAACTTTTTGTGCCCATAATTTTGCCTATCAATATTAATAATTTTGCAACTATTACCGAAAGTGCAAGTTTCAAAGAAATCATTCTCCTTTTTTCTTTATGTAACCCGCTTTTTTAAGGGCAGGAATTATTGCAAGAGTTATAGCAAAATCAATTGCATGATGTATCATCGTACCAAAGAAAATAACTGACACCCAGCCCACTGAAATTTCCATTCCAAACAGTGACATGGTTTTTGCAGTCATTGGCATTATGCTTAAGAAAGGCAATACTGCAACAATTTCCAACAAAGCGTGAACAACCATTGTAACAAAGCCCATTAAATATATGTTGCTGTTCTTTTTCAACATATATACACCAAGCATTGCAAAAGGTATGTGCATAGCAGCTCTTGTAATTACCCAGGGCATTGATGCACACTTAATCGCGAAACCAATCAAAGAGCCAAAAGCAGTTGCCAGTGCAACAACAGGCGAAATAAAAATTGAAATTATTGTTGGTAAATGCGATGCGAAAGTTGCTGAAAACGGTCCGAGTTGTAATGTTGGAAACACATTGGGTATTAAAATTGACAATGAAGTCAATAGTGCAGCAACTACCATATCTTTAGTTTTAATCTTCATTTATACCACCCCTATTTGTAAATACTTGTTACTACACCTTCAACCGTGGAATATTTACCTTTAATTCCGTAGGTAGAGTTTACATTAATTTTGTTGTTTGAAGATGTGTAATAACTGTTGTCATTAATTTTGCCCTTTATTTCAAAGGTTAAAGTTATGTTGTAATTATCGGGAATTACCGCATTAACAGCAGTACCATCTGCTTTTTCAATTAACTTAGAAGCAGGTCTTTCTTTAAATTCAATTAAAGTTCCCATATCGTCGCCTGTTTTTAAAGTATTGTAAAAGTTAGTACCAATACTGTTATCAAGAGCATCCAAAGTAGTTTTTCTTACATTTTCAATTTCCATAGTGTAGTAAAAAGTATCATTTGAAACAACCGCTTTGCCCTGATTGCCTGCAAATCTTACATACACCCCTGCAAAAACCAGAACAGCCGCAACGATTACTATAATATCAACAATACTTATTTTACCGAACAATCTACCGTTTTTGTCAATAATCATTACTGTTCGCCTCCTGTTTTTTCAAGTTTAACTATAAAACCGTCTGGAGAAGCAACTCCGCCTCCGCTGAAAGGCATCTTAACGCCAACCCTCAACTCCTCTGTGTTTCCAACAAAGAATTTGCTGTTTTCGTATGCCTCTGTTCGTATTGTAACCAACGCCTGATACTTATCGGGATATGTGTCCCAGAAATATTCACCTTTAATTATATCTTTTGCAAGGCGTTTGTACGGTTCAATTACAACGTCTGTAATTTCACCATAGTCGGAATTTTTAACACCGTAAACAACCTGTTTTCCAACCGCATCGGCAAAAGCAGTTGCAGACACTTCTGTTAAATCTTTTACTTCAACGGTAAATTCCAAAGTAACGGGAGTACCAAGACTTGCCTGTGTCTTGTTAACTCTTGTAAATAAAAATGTACCTACAAGTAAAATTGCAATTACAATAAAGATAATCACATAGTCAAGTACGTTAAGTTTTAACTTTGACATAACCTTTTCCTCCTTACTTTCTAAGTAAATCCATATAATACTGTTCCATATTTTTTGTCATTATCTGTGATGTGAATCTGTCGTTAAACACCTTCTCACAACATAAGGAAATGTCGGAATACAATTTGTCATCAGATAAAAGGCGAATAACCTGTTCTGCAATAAACTGACTTGATTTTTGCGGCACAACGTATCCGTTAACCTCGCTTGTAATAAGTTCGGGATTTCCGCCGAAATCACTTACAACCGCAGGGATACCTAAGCTCATACCCTCAAGCAACGATAAACTTGCCGCTTCTGTACCAAAAGACGCGTTAACCTGAACGTCTGTAATATTTTCAAGTTTGTATATATCCTTTAAAAATCCCGTAAAAATCACATAGTCGTCAAGCATTTTTTCTTTTGCGTAGGCAACAAGAGAGTCATACTCTTCCCCTGTTCCTGCAACTACAAATACCGCATTTAAGCCCTTTAGCATTGCGGTTTCTGCAGCATCAATAAAATACTTGTGACCTTTAACTTCTGTAAGCCGCGCAATAATGGAAACAACTTTTTTGTCTTTTGGTATTCCAAGTTCTGCTTTGTATTGCTCCTTTTCCTCCTGTGACAAAATTATGGGTTTATCAATTCCATTATATATGACTTTTATTTTATCTTTGTCAATACCTGTGTCAACAACATTTTGTTTTGCCGCCTCGGCAACTGCGATAATACCTGAAGACAAAAACTTGTCCGCAATTTTGTTTAAAAATCTGTTTATTGGATTTTTGAATTTTTTATCAACGGGGAAAACGCTGTGTCTTGTGTAGCAAATTTTCTTAACCCCCGTAAGACGGGCAGCAATTCTTCCTGATAAGCTTGCATGTGTATGAACAATATTCGGCTTAATCTCTCTTAAAACTTCAATAAGTTCCTTTGTAACTTCTTTACTGTAGGAAGTTTCAGCCATTCCTTCCACTTCGTAGTACTTAAAGCCAAGTTCCTTGATTTTTTCAATTAAAAGACTGCCCTTCGGCACAACAACGGAAACGTCAAACTGCTCTTTGTCGCAGTTGTTCAGATAAGTAAGCAGATAGCGTCCTGCACCGCCAATATTAGAATCACTTATTATGTGTGTTAACTTAATCATTTGAAATCCTCCTGCATCCAAGTCCTATTCCGATAAAAATCCAGAAAAGAAGCATTACACGGTAGTTGTACCATACATAATCAAACATACCCTGAAGCAGGAATCCAAGAAGCCCTGCAAGTACCGAGGCACAACAAATGCCGACTATTCCTTTTCTGTCAGATATAAAACCAAGGTATATTTTCTTTAATGCAACAATCATTAAAACTACAAAAGTAACAAGTCCCGCAACACCAGTTTCACACATTATCTGCAAATACAGATTGTGTGCGTGTGGAGCAATAATTCCGCTGTAGGAATAAAAAGGATAAATCTGATTGTATGCATCGCTTCCAAGACCAATACCGTAAAGCGCAAAATCTTTTAACATATTGATTGTTCCAAGCCAGATGTATAATCTGTATGAGGACGAAGAATCGGACAAATCACCAATACTTGTAAATCTTGTTATAATGCTTTCAGGAAGCACAAAAGGTAAAGCAAATAAAACAAGAACTCCTGCAATAATAAACCTTTTGTCAACTAAAACAATAAATACCGCCGCTGCAAGGATAAGTCCAAGCCAGCATCCGCGTGACTGAGTAAAAATCATACAAAGTGCCATAATGCCAAATGCACCTGCAAAAATCACTTTGTTAAGGAACTTTTTGCATCCCCATATCATTCCTGCTGATAAAGGCAATGCAAGTAACAGGTATTCCCCAAGTACGTTTGGGTTTTCCAATGTAGAATAAACCCTTACTGTGATTTGCTCAAACATTTCATCGTCAAGCCAGGCATGTCCTAAATTGTTTCCGAAAAACTGCTGATAAATGCCGTATAAAGAAACAAAAACACCAGCCGCAATAAATACAGTTATGGCAGTAATTGCTTTTTCTTTTGTATCAAGGGCTTTTATTACCAAAAAAACAAATGCAATAAATGGCAGGTAAACCATATAGATTTTAATACTTGACATTACTGCAAGTGAAGTTATGGTACAAATACCAAAAATCACAAGAAGAAGTATTACTAAAATACCAAAACCGTCTAACTTTATGGGCTCGGCGTTTATAAAAATTCTGTGTATAAAATATGAAAAAAATGTAATTCCCACTAACGCAAGACATGCAAATGTAGGCACAAAGGGTGCTAAAAATATGGTTGCATATACAAACAAATGGTACTTTGATATATATTTAATAAGTAAACTTGTTTCTCCAAGTTTCCTGATTTTTTCCGAAGTTTTAAGATTTGAAAGCCATATCACCGGCTTGTTAATAATTTTGAAAATAATACTGTTTTTAAACTTGTTATCGTCTAAATCACGGGTAAAATAGTATCCAATGGTACTGTTGTCCCACTTATTCTTACACCATAAGCATAAAGAAACTATGAATTTGTAAATTAAACTGTTTTTAATTAAATTCATTTTTTTACTCCTTTATTTATTACTTGCAACA
>JAFQVC010000181.1 GCA_017408205.1 Clostridia bacterium
AGTTTAACGCCGTATCCGGCAATGAACAACAATTTAATAAATATCTTATTGATTTGTTTCGTAAATACTGTGAAGTATATCAAGATAAAATGGGTAATGTTATTGCTACCCATGATAATAAAGCAGAATTTACAATTCTTGTTGAAGCCCATTCTGACGAAATAGGACTAATGGTTAAAAATATAACGGAAAAGGGTTTTATTGAGTTCGTTCCTGTCGGAGGTATTGATGCATCAACAATTATCGGGAAAGAAGTAACAGTTCACGGTAAAAATGACTTGTTTGGTGTTATAGGCGCAAAACCACCTCACCTTATGACAGAAGAAGAAAAGAAAGAAAAAATCTGTTTTGATAAGATGTTTATCGACTGCGGTTATGATAAAGAAACAACGGACAATCTCGTATCTGTTGGCGATTTCATTTCTTTTAAAGGTGACTTTGTTAAACTTAATGAAACTTGTTTCTCTTCTAAAGCCATTGACAACAGAATGGGAATTTATGTCCTATACAAAGTTCTTGAACAATTATCTAAAGAAAAACTTAATGCCAATATAGTATTTTTGTGTGCAAGTCAGGAGGAACTTGGTTGTATGGGCGCGAAAACTGCCGTTAAATCAATTAATCCCGACTATGCTATGGTTGTCGACGTAACTCATGGAAACAGTGCCTATATAGATAAATTTGACGGATTTGACCTCGGTAAAGGTCCTGCTGTTGGTGTAGGACCAAATTTCAGTAACAAATATAATGCAAAGTTTGTTGACTTTTCAAAGAAATATAACTGCCAGACAGAAGTTTGTTCGGGTCATTCGGGAACAGATGCGTGGCCTATACAGATATCAAATCAGGGAGTTCCTTGTTCGTTGATTTCCGTACCTATAAGGCATATGCATACACAGGCGGAACTTTGTGATTTTGACGATATATCAACTACAATAAAAGTTATTTCAGATTTTATAAAAGAGGAGGAGTATGTGTGTTAAATAAATTTACCTCCGCTTTTGGCGTTTCGGGTTTTGAAAACGAGATTCGCGATATTATTATTGAACATAATAAAAATAAATGCACAAGTTATGAAATTGACAATATGGGCAATGTTATTTTTTATAAAAAAGGTATAAATAGTTACCATAATAAAATTATGTTAACCGCACACATGGACGAAGTTGGTTTTATAATTTCGGGGATAACAGAAGAGGGAGCACTTAAGTTTAAAACAGTAGGCGGAATAGACACACGAATTATACAAAACACTAAAGTAATTATCGGCGAAAATCGTATTAACGGTGTAATCGGTGCAAAACCTGCTCACATGTCTAAAGAATACCAACCTGTTAAAGTAAACGAACTGGTAATAGATATTGGTTGCAAATCCAAAACTGAAGCCGAAAAAATCGTAAACATCGGTGATTATGCTATGTTTAACAGTGAATATACCGAATTTGGTGATGGTCTTGTCAAGGCAAAAGCACTTGATGACAGAGTGGGTTGCTATATTCTTTCGCGACTTATGGATAATCAATATCCAAATGATGTTTATTTCGTTTTTACTGTTCAGGAAGAAGTTGGTTGCAGAGGGGCTTCGATAGTTGCAGAAAGAATTAAGCCAGATTATACTTTGGTTGTAGAAGGGACAACCTGTTCCGATGTGCCACATTGCACACAATACAATTATTCAACAGTTTTAAGAGATGGTGTAGCCCTTTCTATGCTTGATAATGGTTCATATTCCGACAGAGAATTAACAAAATTTCTTTATGATACAGCGGTAAATAACAACGTTCCCGTACAGTATAAAAGGGTAACGTCAGGCGGTAACGATGCAAACGTTTTACAGGTTTCAGGTAACGGTTATAAAGTTGCAGCACTTTCTGTTCCGTGCAGATATATTCACTCACCTGTAAGCGTTGCAAGTTTTAATGATATTAATTCTTGTTATGATTTGTTATATAATGCATTAAGTAAGGAGAATAATTTATGGAGTTGTTAAATAAATTATGTGATTTTTGTGCCTGTTCGGGTAACGAAAAGCAATTGCTTTCATTTATATCAGAATATGTGAAGCCGTATGCTGACGAGATTTTTACCGATAATTTAGGTAATTTATATGTAAGAATTAATCGTGGAAGTAAGAAGTTTATGATTTCTTCATCCGTTGATGAAGTTGGGTTTTTTACAACTATATCAGATGAAAACAATATTAAAGTTGCAAAAATCGGCAATATTGAAGTGAAAAATATCAAAGATACACTTGTTACTTTCGAGAACGGTAAAAGTGGACTGGTTTTAGGTGAAATTAGTGAAAAAACAGAAGATTATTCGGTAAAAGTATTTAGTGATAAAGAGGGTGATTTTACCGGCCTTACAGCTGCTTTTACAAATAATTTTAACTTGTATGATGATTATGTTGTTTCAAAAGGTCTGTCTGCAAGAATAGGCGCTTACGTGTTGCTTAAGTTAATTGGAAAAGATTTAAACGGATACGATTTTTACTTTGTTTTTTCAGTTAAAAAGCATATCGGTATGAAAGGTGCAAAAGTAATCGGAAACAACGTAAAACCCGATTTTGCAGTTGTTTTGGATTGTTATAAAGGCGAAAATCTTCCTTCTGTTTTATTAAAGGATAAGTCATATATCGCTGATAATTCACTTGGGAAATTACTTGTGGAATGTGGTTTTAAAGGCGTAGTTGATAAGGAATATCAGTCAGAGGGAAATGCTGTACAAACTTCATTTACTGGAATACCCACAGTTGTTTGCGGTCTGGGAATTGAAAATATTTATTCTCGAAACGAAATTTGTAAAGTAAAAACTATACATGAATTAACAAACAATATTATTAATTTTATTAAAAAGGAAAATGTATAATGAAACAGTATATTACACAGAATTTTAATATTTCGCCATCGGTATTTGATTTTGGTGAAGAAGTATTAAAAAGTATAGATTTTAAAATTATTGACGACATCGCCCGATATAATCAGTTAAAAGTATTAAAGGCATTTCAGAATAACCGCGTATCAGATGTTCACTTTAACAGTACAACGGGCTATGGCTACGACGATGCAGGAAGAGAAGTAATTGACAACATTTACGCCGAAGTTTTCGGTGCAGAAGATGCACTTGTAAGACATAATATTATTAACGGAACTCACGCCATTTCTCTTTGCTTGTTTGCTGTTTTAAGACCTGGTGATACTTTGGTGGCGGTTACGGGTAAGCCATACGACACTTTGGAAGAAGTAATTGGTATCTGCGGCGAAAACAACGGTTCATTAAAAGATTTCGGTGTAAATTATAAGCAAGTTGATTTAATAGACGGTAAAGTTGATTATAATAAAATTATGTCAACTATTGATAAATCTACCAAGGCGGTAATTATTCAGAAGTCGAAGGGATACAGTTTCAGACCATCTCTAAGTTGTGATGACATAAAGAAAATTATTGAAACTGTTAAAGGAATTAATCCCGACACAATTTGTATTGTTGATAACTGTTATGGTGAGTTTGCAGAAAAGATTGAGCCCACCCAAGCAGGTGTCGATTTAATGGCTGGTTCTCTTATTAAAAATCCCGGTGGCGGTCTTGTATCAACAGGTGGCTACATAGCAGGTAAAAAAGAATACGTTGAACTTGCTTCATATAAATTAAATTCAGTTGGACTGGGCAAGCATGTTGGTGCAACACTTGGTATGAACAAGGAAATTTTGCAGGGCTTTTTTATGGCGCCTATAACTGTAGCAAACAGTATAAAAACAGCCAAATTCTGCGGTGCAATATATGAAAAACTCGGATTTACTGTATCTCCGTCATCAGACGATATGAGGACTGATATAATTCAGGCAATTAAATTCGGAACGGAGGAGGGGGTTGTAAAATTCTGTCAGGGCATACAACAAGGTGCTCCTGTTGATAGTTTTGTAACTCCTGAACCCTGGGATATGCCGGGATATTCACATCAGGTAATAATGGCTGCAGGTGCTTTTAATCAGGGTTCTTCAATTGAATTATCTGCAGACGGACCTATTACAGAACCGTATATTGCATATATGCAGGGCGGACTTACTTTTGAATCAGGTTACCTTGGAGTATTAAAATCTGTTCAGAAACTAAAGGACAGTAAATTGATTAATTTATAAAGGATTGATTATGTTGAATAAAAAATGTGTCTTGTACGAAGAAAAAATATGCGACAATTGCGGTGAATGCGATATTTGTGATTTAGACCACGGAAAGATTTGTGACAACTGCGGAAAATGTATTGATTACAGCCCCGAATGTAAATTCGCAGAAATAAATATAGAAAAAATTATCACAGAATAAATAAAGCCGACACATAGTGTCGGCTTTCATATTATTTCTTTAAATGTTTAGCAACTTCTTCAGCAACAATTTTTGTAATCAAGTCAATATTATCAATGCCTGCGAATGTTTTACCCAAATCTGCTTTACCGTCACTGCTGAATAGTTTCATTTTATTAAGAGTTTCTAATTTAACAGCTTCAACAGCTGCAGGAATCAAGTCAATAAGACCTTTGTCCATACTGTGGAATTTCTTGAATTCTGCTTCAACAGCGGCAACGTTAATGTCTGTAAAGATATTAACTTTACTGATACCTTCCTGAATTGCTTTTTTGAAGTCATCGTCTGTCAAACCGCTACCACCGTGCAATACAAGAGGTACGTCAACAGTATTTGCAATTGTGCGAATTCTTTCAAAATCAAGTTTTGGCGGTAATTTGTAAGCACCGTGAGCGTTACCAACTGCTATCGCCAAAGCGTCAACGCCTGTTTTTTCAACGAAGTCTTTAGCAAGTTTGGGGTCAGTAAAATACTTTGAAGGGTCGTCAAGATGTGAATTACCTTCAGCTGAACCCTCGTTGTCACCAACGTGTCCTAATTCACCCTCGATTGTTGCACCGCGTGAATGTGCAATATCAGCCATTTCTTTAACTTTTCTTACGTTTTCTTCGTAAGAATCTGTAGAACAGTCATACATAACTGAACTGAAGCCCAAATCTAATGCTTTAATACAAGTTTCATATGTAAGACCGTGGTCAAGATGAACAACTACAGGTACAGACGCTTTTTTAGCCATAGGAATTAAGTAGTAAGAAACTTCTTCCAAAGGACCGTAAGGTAACAATACTTCAGCAGTACCCATAATTACAGGTGAACGGCTACATTCTGCCGCATTAATAATACCACGCGCAAGTTCAAGATTAACAGCGTTAAAAAGACCAACCGCATATTTATTCTTTTTCGCAGGTCTTAAAACTTCATTCATATTTACTAACATATTTTATCCCCCTTAGATGTAAAAATCCAACATATTCATATTACTATATTTTTTTAAAAAAATCAATAGTTTACATAAACTATTTTTTATCAAAATCGGCAAGAGGGTTACTGTCAACCGCTCTTTTTAACTGCTGGTCGTCTGTATGCGTATAAATCTGCGTAGTTGCAATGCTTTCGTGACCTAAAATCTGCTGTAAAGCAAGCACATCAACGTTTCCGTATTTGTACATAAGCGTTGCTGCAGTATGTCTTAACTTGTGGGTAGTATATTTTTTGTCGTCTAAGCCGGCCAATTTTAAGTATTTCTTGATTATTAACTGTACACCGCGTACACCAAGCCGGTATTTATTGTGGTTTAAAAATAATGCGTCTCTGTCGTGAACACCCTCGTGAGGTCTGTATTCAAGATATTTGTTAAGCGCAGAAATGCAGGAGGAGTTCAGATAAACCGTTCGCTGTTTGTTGCCTTTACCTATAACTGTTAATGTGTCCTTCCTAATGTCAGAAATGTTAATTCCAACAAGTTCTGATACACGCATTCCGCAATTAAGCAGTAATGTTAAAATACAGTAATCACGTGGATTTGAATCGTATGCAGAATTTAGCAGCGCTTCACTACCTGATAAATCAAGGTAAATAGGTTGCCTTTTACCAATTTTAGGGCTGTCCAGGTTAAGCGTGGGGTCGTTTTCAAAATAATGCATTTTAGTTGTAAGATACTTGTAAAAACTTCGTAAACTTGATACTTTTCTTGCTCTTGACGATGCTGTGTTGCTTCGGTCCTGGTTTACATATGCCATATACTCGTATAAATCAGTTAAAGTTACCTTTTCTACCAATGTTATGTCAACCAAATTGGCGTTTATTTCTTCAAATTCAAGGTCTGTATTGTCCTTGTAAATCAAAAAACGTAGGAAGGTGCGTAAATCATAATAATATTCTCTGACAGTTGTTTTTGACTGACCTTTGATTGTTTCCATATTTATTAAAAAATCTTTAAGGTATGTAGGAACATCAGAGTACCGCGTTAAATTTGATTTGCGACCGCGATGAGAAATCGAAGAATAATTTTTGTTATTGTTGTTTAAATTTTTTTCACTCATAAAATTCACAACTTTCTCGAAATAATATTGATTATCGTAATGTAAGTAAACCACTATTGTTAAGATTAAAAAGCATAATTCCTGATAAATCCTATAAAATATGGCTTTATCATACAAAATCCCCTCTACCCAACTTCGCAAAATTTTTATTTTGCGAAGTTGGGCTAAGAGTTTTAAGGGGTCAAATATGTTTATACGGGGGTACTTCTTCTTGGTAATATTTATTTTAACACACAATTATTATTAAATCAATTATTTGTTTTGCACAAAATACAATCGTTG
>JAFQVC010000182.1 GCA_017408205.1 Clostridia bacterium
GTAGTCAACATAGTAAGTGCCATTAGCAAACAGAACAATTTCTTTTTCATAATAATTCCTCCCTTTGTTTAATTTTAACATAAAAATAATATAAATTCAATGATTAATCATTAAATTTTTGTAAATATATTTTTTGCAAAAAACACTTGCAAATATTGTAATACTGTGCTATAATATTACAAGTTGTTAAGAAGCGCCCGTAGCTCAGCTGGATAGAGTGTTTGGCTACGAACCAAAAGGTCAGGGGTTCGAATCCCTTCGGGCGTGCCAAAAAAAGATATTCCTTTTTAGGGATATCTTTTTTTATTATGTTAAAAGGGATTCGAAGGACCGAGCCCGCTGCCAGTGGCAGATGCAGGGCGAGGGAGCGCCCTTTATGGGAGAATCCCTTCGGGCGTGCCACGAAAAAGAAGTTACAACTTTTGTTGTAACTTTATTTTGTTTTGTATTGAAAAAGCAAGTACCTAGTGATATAATAACCATAAATAATAATGTACGGAGGGTTTAAATATGAAAATATCAACAACAACTGAAAGAAGTTGCACTACATTTGGTTATAAAGAAGGTATAAGAATTCTTCACGAGGGCGGATTTAACTCTCTTGATATGTCCCTTTACCAGATGAGAAACGATTACGATGTTTTAACAACTGCTAACTACCGTGAAGTAGCAAAGGAAATAAAAGAATATGCAAATTCATTGGGCGTAACTTTCGTTCAGGCACACGCACCGTTCCCTACTCAGTTAAAAGACTATCCTGCATTTTCTGCAGATATGACAAAAAAAGCAATGCAATCATTGGAAGTTGCAGGAATATTAGGAGCGGAATTTGTAGTTGTTCACCCAGTGGCACAGGCACAAGTTCCTGGCGATGAGAGTCAAAAAGAATACAACTTAAAAATGTATCGTTCAATGTTACCAATTGCTAAGGAGTACGGCTTTAAAATCTGTCTTGAAAATATGTGGAACTATGACAACAGAAGAAAAAGTTTCATGAAAAACGTATGCAGTGACGCAGAATCACTGGTAGAATATCATGACGCATTAGATGATGAAAACATCACTATCTGTCTGGACATCGGTCACATAGCACTTGTTGGCGACGACCCTGCACAGGCAATCAGAACAATAGGTCGTGACAGACTTGGAACATTGCATGTTCACGACGTTGACTATTTTACAGATTCCCACACTTTACCCTATTACGGAAAATTAAACTGGGCATCAATTTCTAAAGCACTTGGCGACATTAATTACACAGGCAACATTAACTTTGAGGCTGACAATTTCTTAAAGGATTTACCCGCAGATGAACAAGTATTTAAATCAGCAATCGGTCTTATGCACTCTGTAGGCGAACACATTGCAAAAAATACCGGTTTATATAGATAGGAGAAAGTTATGAATTACAAAGAAACTTATCTTGGTATAGAGTTTGGCTCTACCAGAATAAAATCAGTACTAATAGATAAAGATGCAAAAGTTTTGGCACAAGGCAGTTTTGTTTGGGAAAACAAATATATTGACGGTGTATGGACATACAGCAAAGATGATATGATTTACGGCATGCAGGAGAGTTATAAAGACCTTGCACAAAACGTCAGAGAAAAATATGGCGAAACTTTAACAACAGTTGGTGCTATAGGTATTTCATCTATGATGCATGGTTATATTGCTCTTGACAAAAATTACGAGTTTCTGACCCCTTTCCAGACCTGGAGAAATGTTTTTAACGAACCGGCATCAGAGGACTTATCGGCACTGTTCAATTTCAAAGTGCCGCAACGTTGGACTGTCTCACAGTTTTATCAGGCGATACTAAATAAAAAAGAGCACATAAAAGATGTTGAACATATTTTCACATTAAGCACTTATATACATTTTCTTTTGACCGGCAGTATGAGTGCAGGTCTTGGCGAAGCATCAGGGATATTCCCTATTGACTTTAAAACGCACAAATACAATGTTGAATTCATTGATAAATTTAATAAATTGTTGGCGGAAAAGGGATTTGCAAAAAAAGCACCCGACATATTCCCTAAAGAATATGAAGTTGGCGAGTGTGCAGGAACATTAACA
>JAFQVC010000183.1 GCA_017408205.1 Clostridia bacterium
GACTCTTCCTCCGTTTCTTGAGCACTGATTGAAATTGTGCCGTTTAGTGTTGCACCGTCTTCAACTGCAATGTTTTTAGCATTACACTGACCTAATATACAAGCAGTACTTTTTATTGTAAGTGTTGCTTTTGAATTTACGTTTCCGTTAACTGTTCCTGCAACTATTATATTTTTGCAATCTACGTTTCCCGTCACTACTGCTTTTTTATCAATGATAACATCACCGTCAACCAAAACGTCGCCGTCAACGGTGCCGTCTAATTTAAAATTGCCTTTTCCTGATATTGTACCGTTAAATATTGCTTTTGCACCTATTAATGTATCTATTTTAACTGTATCAGGTTTGAATTTTTTGAAATTCATAATACCACCTCTATTTTATTTTATATCATATTTTAGAATTTAGCAAGTATTATTGATAAATTTTTACTATTATGCTATACTATTTACAGAGGTGAAAATAATGTCCAATTTTATTAGAAAATTAATTTACTTAATAATTACCGCAGTTGTGGGATTTGTGTATTTTTACGTTACTCTTCCTGCAATCAACCTGCATTCAAAAGATTTCTATTCTTTTGCAATTTTTCTTTGTATAGTTTACCTTGCTTTAACTCTTGTGGGAAAATTCTTTAAAACCAAAATTGAAGTCAAGCATACATTAAAAGAAAATATAATCATGCTTTGGAAAAACTGCAGAATACCAACATTACTTATTGCAATTTTACTTGTTATTTCTGTTGTTGGCGGAATATCATCCGCCGAGTTCTTAAGAGCAAAATCATACAGTAAACTTATCACAGTAACTACTGGTGATTTTACAACAGACGTAAAAGAAATTTCTTTTGATAAAATACCGTATCTTGACAAAGATTCTGCAGAGCGTTTAGGCGACAGAAAAATCGGTGAACTTGCAGATATGGTAAGCCAGTTCGAAGTATCAGACGACTATGCTCAAATTAACTATAAAGATAAGCCGGTACGAGTTACTCCTCTTGAATACGGTGACATTATTAAATGGTTTAACAACAGAAAAAATGGTATTCCTGCCTATATTGTAATTGATATGGCAACACAAGCCGTTGATTTTGTGCGCCTTAGTGAGCCAATCAAATATTCAGAATCAGAACTGTTTGGCAGAAACATATTAAGACATATAAGATTTAATTATCCTACTTTTATGTTTGCAGAGCCCGTATTCGAACTTGACGAAGAGGGTGTTCCATACTGGGTGTGCCCGAAAATAGAAATGAAAGTAGGTCTTTTCGGCGGTGCAGACATTAACGGTGCGGTTTTAGTTAACGCAATTACAGGGGAAAGCACCTATGAAAAGGAAGTTCCCACCTGGGTTGACAGAGTATATTCAGCCGACCTTATTATCAGCCAGTATGACTATTACGGAACATATAAAAACGGCTTTTTAAATTCAATATTCGGACAGAAAGACGTAACAGTAACGACTGACGGTTATAACTATATCGCCTTAAACGATGACGTTTATATGTACACAGGAATTACTTCTGTAGGGGGAGACCAGTCAAACATCGGTTTTATTCTGTCAAACCAGAGAACAAAAGAAACAAAATTTTACCCCTGCGCAGGTGCGGCAGAACGTTCTGCACAATCCTCTGCTCAAGGTGTTGTTCAGCACTTAGGCTACAAAGCAACCTTCCCGCTTTTACTAAATATTTCTGACCAGCCAACATATTTCATGGCATTAAAAGACAAAGCAGAACTTGTTAAAATGTACGCTCTGGTTAATGTTGAACAGTACCAGATAGTTGCAACAGGCACAACAGTTGCAGCCTGTGAAAAAGAATATATACGGCTTATGACGGAAAATAATATTACCGTACCCCAAAAGCCAGTAGAAACAAATTTAAAAGGCACAATAACTGATATTAGAACTGCGGTAATTGACGGGAATTCAACCTACTATATAAAACTTGAAAACTCTGAAAATTATTATTATATTACCGCTTCAGATGATGTAGATGTTGTAACGCTAAATATTGGCGATTTTGTGTCGGTTGACTATGATGAAACTTCAAAAGAAAAGATTATAAAAGCATATAACGTTTCTAAGTAAAAAAACTGTGGCGGTTTAGGTCGAGGTTGATAAGGCAGTATTGTCCTAAAAATCGTCTTTTTGCGAATTTCTGCGTTAAATAGAGCCCATATCCGACAGGATTATGGGCTCTATTCGCCTTGAACTTCATCAAAAAATTTTGATTTTAGGATGCTTTGCAGTTTTGAATATCTGGTTTTTTGAATTAGGCAAGTAACAAAAATCCCGTAATACTGTCGTATTTTGGGATTTTTTTACGAAGCATAAACAGAAAATCAGGCTTCAAAACCATTACTTCCTTGTCAACCTCGACCTTATCCGCCACAGTTTATTTTTTTATTTCAACTACAGTAACACCTGTCTCGCCCTCACCAAAAGTACCTAATCGGTAAGATTTTACAACAGGACTTTTCCTTAGTAAATCGTGTATTCCCTGACGAAGAACGCCTGTTCCTTTACCGTGAATAATTGTTACCTGATTTAACTTGGCAAAGTACGCCTCGTCTAAAAATTTATCAGTAACAAAAAGAGCGTCCTCCAAAGTATAACCTCTTAAATCTATTTCATTTTTTACTGCATCGGACTTTAATTTTGAGCCGCTTTGCTTAGTAACTGATTTTTTAGGTGCGTCTTTAACCAGACGCAAATTGCTAATATTTGTCTGTACTTTCATTATTCCTGCCTGAACTGTAACTGTGCCGTCTGCCTTTGGCAATGCAATAACTGTACCTTTTTGACCGATGTCAAGCATTTCAACAGTGTTACCTATAATTAAGTTCTTAGGAACTTCTGTATTTTCAAGTTGTTTTTTAAGATTGCTTTTTTCGTTTTCCTTAATCTTCTTGTTAATCTGCTCCATCGCATCATTTAATGCTTTGTTGGTTTCCTGAATAGATTTTTGCTTTTTAGCCTCTCTTATGGATTTAACAAGAACTTCCGCATCTCTTTTAGCATCTTCAAGAATTTTCTTTGCTTCTTTTTTAGCATTTTCAGTTAAGTTACGTCTTGTATCTGCGAGACGTGTTTTTTCTTTTTCTGTTTCTTTTCTTAACTGCTCAGCCTCGTTTTTATAACGTATTGCCTCGTTATGTTCCTTTTCCGCAAGAGTTCTGCTTTCTTCAAGTTTTGATATTACGTCTTCAAACCTGATACTGTCATCAGTTAACTGTTTTTTAGCATTTTCAACTAAAAATTCAGGCAGACCAAGCCGTTTTGAAATAGCAAAAGCATTACTTTTTCCCGGTACACCTATTAATAATTTGTAAGTCGGCCTTAATGAATCAACATCAAATTCACAACTTGCATTTTCAACACCGGGAGTTGATAAAGCATACATTTTTATTTCGCTGTAATGAGTTGTGGCAACAGTAAGCATACCTAAATCTTTAGTATATTTTAAAATTGAAACCGCAAGAGCCGCACCCTCTGTAGGGTCTGTCCCTGCACCCAATTCATCAAACAAAACAAGAGAATTGTCTGTTGCAGAATTAAGTATTTCAACTATATTTGTCATGTGGGAAGAAAATGTACTTAAACTTTGTTCAATACTTTGCTCGTCACCAATGTCGGCATAAATGTTTTCAAATACAGGTAATTCTGTACCGTCGGAGGCAGGAACACCAAGCCCTGCTGCAGCCATAAGGCAGAATAGTCCTATAGTTTTTAAAGTTACCGTTTTGCCCCCTGTGTTAGGTCCTGTAATTACTAAAGTTTTAAAGTCTTTTCCAAGGTACACAGAAACAGGAACAACTGTTTTTGCATCAATAAGCGGGTGTCTGCCTTTAACAATGTTTATATACTTATCTCTGTTAATTATCGGCACAATAGCGTTCATTTTAAGTGCAAGACGGCCTTTCGCAAAAGCAAGGTCAATCTCGGTAATATTATGCTGATTTACAAACAGATTGTGTATAAGTGGCTCTACCATAAGGGTAAGTTCACCTAAAATTCTGTCGATTTCACGGGCTTCCGCAACTGCCAGTTCTTTTAGTTTGTTATTTTCATTAACTACTGCGTTTGGCTCAACAAAAATAGTGGAGCCGGTTGCGGACATATCGTGAACAATACCGGGCACATCAGACCTGTGCTCCGATTTAACAGGAACAACATAGCGTCCGTCACGGATTGTAACGATGTTTTCCTGAAGATATTTCTGATATTTCGTACTGTGAATAATGGAGTTTAAATGCTCACGGATTTTCGCGTGAGTTTCATTGATTTTTCGCCTTATTCCTCCAAGTTCCGTTGATGCACTGTCGGCAATTCTGTCTTCACTTTCAATAGCGTTAAAAATTGCAGTACGCACATTTTTATCACATAACACCTTTTCATAGTAACATGAAAATACACATTCCTCGTCAAAGTACGAAACTACATTTTCTGCAATTTTAAGGGCAGTACCAACAGATAATAATTCAGATATACTTAACATTCCGCCTTTTTCTATTCTTTTTAAGGACATAGAAATATCCTTAAATCCTGAAACAGACGGTGAGCCCTTTTTATTAATATAATAAATTGCACATTTAAGCATATCTGTTGCTACAACCGCCTCGTTGTAATCTTCAGAAGGAACAAGGTTCAAGGCAAGATTTTTGCTCATATCAAAAGATGCTTCATTTTGAAGCATCTCCGTAATTTTATTAAATTCCAATGAAATCAGAGATTTTTTGTTCAAACTAAACCCCTCTTGTTACTGTATTTAATAACTATTTTTGCAATTACAACCATAACAAATACCTCAATTGGTATGAATATAATTGTTTTAAATAATCTGCCGTATAACAAAACAGAATAGGAATCCCCATACATAAGTGACAGCCAAAGGGGAGTTAATAACAGTTCCACCAACAAAACCTGAACAATCTTAGCAAAAACCATTCTTAAAGGCGTAAACTTTCTGTATAAGAAAAGTCCGTAAATAAAGCCGTTTAAAAAAGCGTTGATGGTAAAACCAATATTGTATGCACCGTGCCCTGCCTGGCTTGTTAAATACCCCAGCACATCACCTAAAACCCCTGTTATTGCACCAACAACAGGACCAAAGAGAGTACTTGCAATTACTATAGGTATGTAAGTAAAGGACACTCTTAAAGTGTTTAAAATATAAAAAGTCGAAAAACTAAGTACAACAACCAGTGCAACAAGCATAGAAACTAAAACTAAAGTTTTAATATTCTTAAGTTCCTTTGCTGACCGGGATATACTGTCAAAAACGTTCATTATTATTCACCGATTACAATTTTATGGAATACTTTCTTGCCCTTTTTAATAATGATTTGACCATCAATAAAGTCGGATAATTTTACAACGTGATTAACGTCAGTAATTTTGTTTCCGTCAACAGAAACACCGCCCTGTTCAACAAGACGTCTTCCCTCACCTTTTGAAGGTATAATTTTAGCAGAAAGCATAATATCCATTAATGCCATACCATCACCGAAATCTGCTTTTGCAATTTCAGTTTTAGGCATTGTGGAATCGTCTCCGCCACCGCCAAACAATGCCTTAGCGGCATTTTGTGCTTCTACTGCATTTTGCTCACCATGAATCATTTTTGTAAGTTCAAAAGCAAGAATTTCTTTTACTTTGTTGATTTCGCTGCCCTCTGCTTTTTCATATTCGGAAATAGTTTCAAGAGGAATAAATGTAAGCATTTTCATACATCTTATAACGTCAGCATCGTCAACATTTCTCCAGTACTGATAAAATTCAAAAGGAGTGGTTTTGTTGGGGTCTAACCACACAGCACCTTTTTGAGTTTTACCCATTTTAACACCTGCACTGGTTGTAAGCAGTGTAAATGTAAGACCGTAAACTTCGTCACCTGTTGTTCTTCTTACAAGATCGATACCGCCTAAGATGTTTGACCACTGGTCGTCACCGCCAAGTTCAAGTACGCAGTTATACTTTTTGTGAAGCATTAAAAAGTCGTAACTTTGCATAAGCATATAGTTAAACTCAATAAATGAAAGACCTTTTTCAAGTCTTGATTTAAAACATTCTGCAGTTAACATTCTGTTTACAGAGAAATGAACACCAACGTCACGCAAAAACTCAATGTAGTTAAGTCCCATTAACCAGTCGCCGTTGTTAACCATTAATGCTTTATCATCGGAAAAATCTATAAATCTTTCAAACTGTTCTTTAAAACAACTAACATTGTGTGCAATTGTTTCAACAGTCATCATACTTCTCATATCTGTTCTGCCTGAGGGGTCCCCTACCATAGCAGTACCGCCACCGAAAATGGCAATAGGTTTATGCCCTGCTTTTTGCATGTGAGACATAACAACCATCTGTAAGAAATGACCAACGTGCAAACTGTCTGCAGTAGGGTCAAAACCGATATAGAATGTAACCTTATCATTATTAAGCATATCTCTTACTTTCTCGGTGTTTGTGCACTGAGCAATAAGACCTCTTTGCTCTAATTCTTCATATAAACCCATTTTAAAACCTCCATTAAAAATATACGAATATATATTATACAAAAACGCCCGTTTTGTCAACTTTTAAAGGACATTATTTTTTGAATATTTCTGTAATACTGTCAATAATATCAGGGGCAGACTCAATTAATCTTTCAACAGGATTCATACTGTCAATATTAATCATTTTTGTTTCGCCCTTTGATATAATCAAGAAACCGATAGGGGTTACGGTAACACCGCCGCCGCTTCCTCCGCCTATATCATTTTCGTTAATGTTGGCACCGCCCATACCATATCCGAAAGATACTCTTGAATATGGAATAATAGTTGTTCCGTCAGGAGTGGTTATAGGGTCACCCACAACTGTACTTACGTCAATCATTTTCTTTAAACCGTCCATAGACGCAGTAAATAAATCCTGTAAATGTTTTTCAGCCACTTTCAATGCACCGCCTTATCTAAATTTTAATTTGTTTCTTTTAACAAGTTTTAGTATTCTTCTTATTATCTTGATATAGTCATATAATTTAATTTTTGCAACAACCCGCAGTTTGTAATCAAATCCTGCATTGTTGTAATCAGGAGTTATGGCAATATTTACAATGTTGCTTAACAGATACTTGTTAATTACCGTCTTGTAAATAACTGCAATTATCTGCCATATTATTCCGTAACTTATCGCAGTAGCAGCAGCATCCCCGGTGCCGTAATCAACCGCAATATCAAACTGCTTCACGTTTCCATGTTTAAAAATATCTTTTACTATGGAAATTATTTCTTCTTTTTCTGTAAGATATACGCTTATTCCGCCTTTTATATTGGTTTTTACCATATCAAGTTTCGGAACTTTAACATAACTTTCCTTTTTCTTTTTCTTCTTTTTGGGTTTTATTTTAAATATACCGAATTTAAAATAAGTACTGCCGGAAGAAATGCAAATTTCCATTTTGTGTGAAACGAATACAGTATAAAACAATAAAGATAAAAGAATAAGCAATATTATAAATACAATAAGCATTTAATCACTTTCCTTTAAAAGATTATCTATTTCAAAACTGTCCAATGGTTCTAATTCCTCAAGGGATGATAACCCGAACTGCCTTAAAAACTCGTCAGTAGTTGAAAGTAGTGAGGGACGTCCAGGTGCATCAAGTTTACCCACTACCTCAATTAACCCTAACTCTATAAGTCTGTTAACAGAGTTGTCACTGTCAACGCCCCTTATATGTGAAATCTGTGAACGGGTAACAGGTTGCTTGTACGCAACAATTGACAAAGTTTCAATAGATGCTTTTGATAAAGGCATCTTCTTCTGAGGAGGCACTATTTTTTGTATGTACTCGTAGTATTCCCCTCTGGTACACATCTGGAATTTAGTACCTAACTTTATAATTTTTATTCCTCGTTTTTCATAATTTAATTTGTCCGATAATTCCAATATTATGTTGTTTAAAATTTCTGGATTTATGTCAATTATGTCTGCAAGTTCTTTTAACTCCATTGCATCTCCCGATGCAAATAAAAGTGCCTCAACTACAGACTGCACAGTGTTCTTGTCCATATTACTTTCCCTTTCTTCTTTCACGGTACTTAATTAAATATCCGTCATCTGCGTCCTCTATACTTATTCTGTCCATTTTTGCCATTTCAAGGACTGCAAGAAACGAAGCAACTGCTTCCTCCCTTGTTTTTATACCTTTAAATAAATCGCTGAATTTAAGTTTTTTAAGTGAGCGTAGTTTAAAAATAAACTTTTTAAGCAGTCCGAAAATAGAGATGGGTGTCTTGCCCACAACGCCCTTAAAGGCACCGGCACTAACAGGCATTCTGTATCTTATGCTCTCGCAAACATCGCCTAATGCCGAAAGCAGACTGTCTTTCGTTACCAGTTTTAAGGACTCGTCTATAACTACAGGCTTTATCGCACTTCTCTCTTTATAAACCATATATTGCCCTGCATTTTCAGTTTCACGTAACTTGTCCGCCGCCAACTTGATTTTCTTGTATTCCATAAGCCGTAAAGCAAGTTCTTCACGGGGGTCTTCCAACTCTTCTTCCTCTTCATTAGGCAATATCATTTTAGATTTAATGTATAAAAGGTTAGATGCAACTACTAAAAATTCGCTGGAAACTTCAATGTCAAACTGTTCCATCTGCCGCAAATAACTGATATACTGCTCAGTAATTTCAGCGATAGGAATGTCGTATAAACTAACTTTGTTTTTGCTTATAAGATGCAATAACAAGTCCAGAGGACCTTCAAAGGTTTGCAACTTTAACGCTATTTGATTCATAAACCGTTTCGGTCCTTTCTGAAAATTTTAGTGTATAAATATTTCTACAAAAGATATAAGTGCCTTTTGAAGATTGTAAACACCGTTTGATAACACTCTGTTAAATATCGGAGTATTTATAATAAGTATTAAAATAATAAATCCGTATCTTTCAAGATACATAAGTTTGCTGTAATACCTGTCAGGCAAAAGGGCAAACAGTATCTTTGACCCGTCAAGGGGCGGTATGGGTATTAAATTAAACATTGCAAGACTTGTGTTTGCATAAAACATCATCTGCAAAAAGTAAAATAATATTTCGTTGTAAATATTAAACTTAGCCAGAATATATATTGCAAAACAACATATAAGCGCAAGTAGAATATTAGAAACCGGTCCTGCCAAAGACGTTAACGCCATTCCCTTTTTGGGATTTTTAAATCTGTACATATTAACAGGTACAGCATTTGCCCAGCCAAAACCTGCCACAAGCATCATTAAAAAACCGATTATGTCAATATGTTTTAAAGGATTTAACGACAATCTGCCCATTGATTTTGCAGTGTCATCACCTAAAATATAAGCCATATAGCCATGTGCAGTTTGGCGTACCGATAAACTTATTAAAACAACTGCTATAGTTACCAATATATCTATAATACTGCTTCCTCTGAATAACAATTAATCACCTTCAAATATCGTTTCTTATAATGTCATCATAAGTTTCTCTTTTAACCGCAAGATACGGCTTTCCGCCCGACACCATAACTACTGCAGGACGTGGAATTCTGTTGTAATTGCTTGACATTGAATAATTGTAAGCACCCGTAACCAAAACCGCAAGTCTGTCACCCGACTTAAGTTTTGGCATTTTTACATCTTTTATAAGTATATCCCCTGACTCACAGCATTTTCCCGCAATTGTTACAACCTCGGTTTTTTCTGCATTCGGATTAGTTACAGGCACCGCTTCATACTGTGCCTCGTACATAATATATCTTGGATTGTCTGCCATTCCGCCATCAACTGACACATAAGTTCTTACGTCTTTAATCTCTTTAATTGTACCTATTGTATAAACAGTAATTCCCGCGGGAGCAACAATAGAACGTCCGGGCTCCATAAGGATTTTCGGCACCTCTATTCCGTTGTCCTGTGCAATGCTTTTAACTAATTCAGATACCTTTTCAATGTAACTTCCGTATTCAACAGGGTCGTCAGTCCAGGTGTATTTAATACCAAAACCACCGCCAAGATTAAGTTCCGAAATTGTAATGTTATGTTCTTTTTTAAGTGACGCTATAAAATTCATCATTTTTTCTGCGGCAACCAAAAATGGCTCAATGTCGAAAATCTGTGAGCCGATGTGACAGTGAACACCTTTTAAACTAATGTTTTTTAGTTCAACTGCTTTTACGGCAAACTGCTCTGCTTCGCCGTTAGAAATTGCAACACCGAATTTTGAGTCTATTTGACCTGTGCTTATAAAATCGTGAGTGTGTGCATCAACACCCGGCTTAATTCTAAATGAAATATTTACAATCTTGCCGTGTTTTTTTGCAATTTGGTCAAGACGTTCTAACTCGTATAAATTATCAACAACAATAGTACCTATGTTATTTTGCACTGCCATTTCAAGTTCTTCATCGGTTTTGTTGTTTCCGTGAAAATATATTTTTTCAGCAGGGAATTCTGCCTTTAATGCGGTATATAATTCTCCCCCTGATACTACGTCAATGCCTAAACCTTCAGATTCAACTATTCTATACATCTGCATACAGGAAAAAGCCTTACTTGCATACAGAATAAGACCGTTACCATCATAGTATTTGTCCATTGCATCTTTATAAATCCGGCAGTTTTTCCTGATTTCATCTTCATCAAGAATATACAAAGGAGTGTTATACTGGTCACAAATGTCATTAACCGAAACTCCGCCTATTGTTAAATTGTCATTACTGTCTGTTGAAAGACATTTCATAATATGCATTTCTTCTCTGCTCCTTAAATTTTCTCTACTATATATTATCACAAATAACGTAAACTGTCAATTTATTATGTAACTTATTTTATGTAAACATAATATATTATATTGTAGTACAAAAAACTCAAGGAGGTTATATTTAAATCATGGACAATTTTATGAACTTTATGCCTGAAAACCCTATTTTAGGCTTTGCTTATGTACCTTTTCAAAAGTGGCCTGACAACCTATATGACTTAGAACAAGGCTTAATGTACGGTACTATTTTCCCGGAATTAAATCAACCGGTATCAATGTATGAAGTAGGTGAAACAAGATGAACAGAGACAAACAATGCGCACTA
>JAFQVC010000184.1 GCA_017408205.1 Clostridia bacterium
AGTCCCTCGCTTCCGCCAAAAGCGTAAGACAAAAGACCTGTAACACCTATAAATACTACAGGTATTCTCCAGGAAATTACTTTTCTTATAAGCAAATATAAGAAGCCAATAAGAAGTGCAAGAGCAGAAACTTCACCTATACATCCTGAAACATTACCCAAAAACAACTGCATATTTGTAGGAATGTCACCCTCAAGACCGTTTTTAACAATACTTAGGGCTGTAGGAGAAGTAACCGCATCAATTTTAGAAATTAACGGTATTTTTGAAAAGGGCTCTGCAAAAGCAATCATTCGTGTCGGCCATGACGCCATCAAAAAAACACGTGCCGCAAGAGCGGGGTTAACAAAATTCTGTCCCAGTCCGCCGAAAAATGCTTTAACTATAATCATCATAAAGAACGAACCTGCAGCGCACATCCATAATGGCGCAGTTGGCGGTAAGTTAAAACCAAGCAAAACGCCTGATACAACTGCACTTAAATCTCCTATTGTTGTGGGGAGTTTCATTAACTTTGTCCACAAATATTCAAACAGTACCGCAAAAATGGTACAAGTTGCAACAACAAGTACTGCTCTGTACCCAAAAACATAAGCACCTACAAGCATTGCAGGCATAAGTGCAATAATTACGTCTAACATTATAATACTTGTGTCATTTTTTGTACTTATATGGGGAGGTGCTGAAACTTTTAACAAACTCATTATTTTTTACCTGCCTTCCCAATTTTTAATTTTGCCACTCTTATATACTGAAGCGGATTCTGATGTCCGGGGCAAAGAT
The DNA here is from genome assembly GCA_017408205.1 of Clostridia bacterium. Taxonomy (GTDB): domain Bacteria; phylum Bacillota; class Clostridia; order Monoglobales; family Firm-18; genus RGIG1864. The sequence continues at coordinate 784 of JAFQVC010000184.1, forward strand.
ACGAACACGCCCCGCACTCAATACAGTCCATTACATTTAATTCTTTCATTTTTTCTATATCGTCTTTTTTACCGTATGCACCAAGTAAAAGGGGCTGTAAAAACATAGGACACGCTTCCACACATTTTCCGCATCTCATACACTTGCTTGACGCGGTCTCGCGAAGTGCTTCGTCAGTAAAAGATAAAATTGCACCTGTTCCTTTGATAATCGGAACATCAGTATTTGAAACGGCAGTTCCCATCATAGGTCCGCCAAGGATAATCTTTGAAGGCTCCTTTTTAAAACCTCCAGCACATTCTATTATGAAACTAACGGGAGTTCCTGTTCTTACTTTGTAATTCTTGTTGTTTTCTACAGCATCTCCGCCCACAGTAACAATTCTGCTTATAAGAGGCATACCTGTTGTAACTGCAGTATTAATGGCATTTGCAGTATCTGTGTTAATAACAACACAGCCAACACTTGAGGGAAGTCCACCGGATGGTACAGTTCTTCCCGTAACTGCTTTAATTATGTGTTTTTCAGAGCCCTGAGGGTACTTTGTTTTAAGAGGTACAACTGTAATTCCCTCATATTCTTTTGCACACTCGCGCATTTTCTCTATAGCATCGGGCTTGTTGTCCTCTATTGCAACATACCCTTTATTTACTCCCAGTGCTTTCATAGCAATTTTAAGACCGTCAAGAACTCCTCTGGTGTTTTCCACAAGCACTCTGTGGTCAGAAGTAAGGTACGGCTCACATTCCGCACCGTTTACTATTACACAGTCAACCTCTCCGTCTTTCGGAGGCATAAGTTTTATGTAAGTGGGGAAAGTTGCTCCGCCCATACCTACGATACCTGCTTCTTTTACAATGTCAACTATCTCGGCAGGTGTTAACTGTTCCAGCGGTTTATTGGGCTTAATGCCCTCATAAACTTTGTACTCACCGTCATTTTCCACTACTATTGTCATTACCTCAGTACCGTTTGGATGTGGATAGGGTTTGATGGCGGTAACTGTTCCTGAAACGGAACTGTGAATGTTTGCAGAAACAAATCCACCTGCTTTTGCTATAATCTGACCGCAAAAAACTTTGTCCCCCACATTCACAACGGGCTCGGCAAAAGCGCCTATATGTTGTGACAACGGGTAGAACATTTCTTTTGCTCCGTCTAATACTTCTATCGGAATATTTTTAGAATACTGCTTGTTATAGGGTGGATGAATACCACCTTTGAATGTTTTTCCTCCCAAAAAGGATACCTCCTTTATGTAAAAATACAATTACAAGTATTATACTATATTTTGGTGAAAAAAACAACAGTATTTTCAAATTTCTCTTTTCAAACTGCATATACTGTAGTATAATATAGGGAGGGATGCTGATGAAAGTCGAAAAACTTTCGTACAACAGAATAAAAATAACCCTTACATACGATGAATTGGCAGATTACGACATAGATTGCAACGAAATTTTAAGCAACTACAATCTTGCTTATGATTTCATTGATTATCTTATAAACGACACCGACTACAACCTTGACTTTTTAAAGGGAGACAGCAAGTTAAAGGTGGAAATACAAAAAGGCAGGGATTTTGTACTGTTTATAACCAAAATGGACACTGTTCCCGAAAAAATTATGGTATATAAATTCCCCTGCATTAAAGATGCGGTAATGGGATGCAAACGGATAGAGGTGTACTTTTCAGGCACCAGCAGTTTATACAAATACAAAAATAACTATTACCTGTCTTTAAAAGGCGTCAATCACTTTGTTTCGGAGGATTGCGAAACCCTTATGTGCGACTACGGGGACAGAATAAAACGTGGAAACGAATTTGAAGGAGTACTTGCAGAGAACGGAGAATACTTAATTAAAGATAAAGCAGTTACCATTCTTTGCAACTTTTTTGACTATGAGTATAAAGAGTAATACAAAAAAAATACTGAATAAAAAATCTGCACGGTTTTGTATGCCCGGACACAAGGGAAAACTGTCCTTTTACGACATAACGGAAATTGACGGTGCTGACAATCTTGCAGACCCAAAAGAAGAAATACTTTGTGCACAGAAAAACATTTCTGATATTTACGGCAGCAAGTGCAGTTTTATATCTGTAAACGGCTCTACGGGGGCAATTTTAGCATCTGTTCTTGCCACCTGCAAAAACAGTGAAATAATAATGGACAGACAGTGCCATATTTCTGCAATAAACGGTGTTATTTTAAGCCGTGCCGTACCTCATTTCATATACCCTGAAACACATAGTTTTTTTGGCGTAGGTATGGGTATAACACCTGCAGGGGTAAAAGAAGCAATAGAAAAGCACCCCAACTCCAAGGCGGTATTTATTACTTCCCCAACCTACTACGGAGTGTGCAGTAACATAAAAGAGATATGCGAAATTGCCCACAAACACAAAATTCCCGTTATTGTTGACGGTGCTCACGGAGCACATTTCGCTTTTGATAACAGTTTGCCACAATGCGGTGTGGAGGCTGGTGCGGACATTGTAATTCACAGTACCCACAAAACATTAAACTGCTTAACACAGGGGGCAATAGTACATATAAGCGGTAATCTTGTTGATTGCGAACATTTTAAAAAGCATCTTAATATGGTGCAGACCACAAGTCCCTCTTATCTTTTGATGCAGTCAGTAGAGCAGTCAATATATGATGCAAAAAAATGTGACTACAAAAAACTGATTGAAATATGCGAAGAGATACGGCAAAAAAGTAAACTTAAAACCCTTTGCGACGGTTTTTATGATTATGATAAAACACGGCTTGTTTTTAACGGTAAAAATATTGATTTGCATTTTTCAGAAAAAAATATTATAATAGAGATGTACGATGGTTGCAATGCAGTTTTAATTCCTACACCTTATAACAAAAAAGCCGATTTTAAAATGCTTGTTGATTTTGTATCACGTTGTAACGCAGAGCCAGTAGCAAGTACAGGAATTATTTATAAAACAAAAACTGCTATGGCACCCTATGAAGCGTATAATATGGAAACTGTAAGCGTTCCCAAAGAAAAAGCAATCGGAAGAATTTGTGCAGAAACCGTGTATAAACTTCCTCCCTGTATGCCTGTTTTGTGCCCGGGAGAAGTTATTACGGAAGATGCAATAAATTATATAGACAAAAATGTTTTATGTATAAAAAATTAAAAGGATGGTGTCATTATGAAATTAATTATGGTAATCGTTCACGCAGAGGACAGTAACAAATTAGTTGACAAATTGGCAAAGAACAAAGTAAGAGTAACAAAACTTGCCTCAACAGGCGGATTTTTAAGAGCAGGTAACTGCACACTTTTAATCGGTACTGAAGAAGACAAAGTTGAAGAAATAATTGCTATAATCGAGGAAACTTGTCATTCAAGAAAAGAAACAATCACAGCCCCTGCTTACGGCTTTAACGCAGGTATCAGTATGCCTATGGAAGTTGTGGTAGGCGGTGCAACAATCTTTGTTGTTGATGTGGACCAGTTCAAGAAAATATGAGTTTTGAAAAATTATACGGACATAACAAAGTAAAACAACAATTAGAAGATATTTTAAATAGCGGTACATTATCCCACGCCTATATTTTTTCAGGTCCGAAAGGTGTGGGTAAATACGATTTTGCAAAAGAATGGGCTAATATGATAACAGACGGACACGCCGCGGACATAAAAGAAGTAACAAACGAAAATTATGCTCCCGACAAAAAGACCGTCTCCCTGTCTGTAGATGCAGTAAGAAATGCAACTGCGGATATGTATTTAAAACCCTTTATCGCGGATAAAAGTGTTTATATTATACCCAAGGGTACAACTATGTCCATCCCCGCACAGAATGCACTGTTAAAAACCTTTGAAGAGCCACCCCGTTATTGCGTAATTATAATTGTTACGGATAATTACGAGGAACTTCTTCCCACTATCCGCTCAAGAGCAGTAAATATCCGTTTCGGCAAACTTACCGAGCAGGAAATTTCAGGTTATTTAAAGGACAAAGGTTATAAATACAGTGACGTTATTACCGCCCTTGCAGACGGCAGTATGAATAAAGCGGTAACCTTATGCGAAAACGAAGAAACCCTTGATTTATGCGAAAAAACCCTTGGTATGCTGTCCGATTTGTTTTATAAAAATGGCGATGCAAAATATCGGCTTATTAACTTTTTGCAACAAAACAAGGACAATATAAATGTAATTTTAGATACTTTTATTGTGTTTTTTCAACAATCGGTGTTGCAACTTTGCGAAAAAAATGTTACAATACCTTTTAGGGTGCCTGACGGCAAGACAAGTGCCCGTCTCATCGGTCATATTGAAAGGTGCCAGAAAGCCCTTAAAAGCAATGTTAATTATAATATGGCAATAAGCGAACTGGTGTTGGAATTAGCACAATAACGGAAGGATGTAATTATGGTAGAAATAATCGGTGTCCGATTTAAAGAAGTTGGAAAAATATACTACTTTGACCCGACGAATATAAAATTCAAAATAGGCGATATGGCAATCGTGGAAACTTCAAGAGGCGTTGAAATAGGGGAAATCGCCCTTGACAACAGACCTGTTCCCGAAGAAGAACTTGTTTCTCCTCTTCGCCCTGTTATTCGTATGGCAACAAAGGAAGATATGCAAAAACTTTCTGAAATCGAGGAAAAGGAAAAAAAGGCCTTTGACCTTTGTCAGGAAAAAATAAAAGAGCATAAACTTGATATGACTTTAATCGACGTGGAATACACTTTCGACTTAAGTAAAGTATTATTCTATTTCACTGCAGACGGAAGAGTAGATTTCCGTGAACTGGTTAAATCACTGGCAAGTATATTTAAAACAAGAATAGAACTTCGCCAGATAGGTGTACGTGACGAGGCAAAACTTTTAGGCGGTATCGGTATTTGCGGAAGACAACTTTGCTGTAAAACATTTTTAAACGATTTCCACCCCGTTTCAATCAAAATGGCAAAAGAACAGAATTTGTCACTTAATCCCACAAAGATTTCAGGTTGTTGCGGACGTTTAATGTGTTGTTTAAAATACGAAAACGACACTTATGAGGAAATGCTTAAATATGTCCCCAAGGTTGATGCAATAGTAAGCACCCCCGACGGAAAAGGCGTAGTTGTTGACAACAACGTATTGTCAGGAATGATTAAAGTAAAACTTGAAGATTCAGATATTACTGTGCCGCAGACTTACAGTTATAAAGATGTAACCATCATTAAGGATGCTGCTATTAAACTGACAAAAGAAGAAATCAAGGCACTAAAAGATTTGGAAGACAAATAGGTATATACTTTGCATAAGCCGTCGGCTTATCAAAGATAATATATAAAATTTTACAGGAGGTGTTTTTTGTGGCTTACAAAATTACAGATGAATGCATCAACTGCGGTGCTTGTGCAGGTGAATGTCCGGTAAGTTGTATTTCAGAAGGTGATGACAAATACGTTATCAACGCTGACGAATGCATCGAATGCGGCGCTTGTGCAGGTGTTTGCCCTGTAGGTGCTCCACAACAAGACTAATATAAATAAGAAAATCCACAACATAAGTTGCGGATTTTTTATTTTATTCACAGCAATAATCTATTTTTTCTTCAGGTATTTCTATTGTGCTGTCGGGATTTGTAGAATCTCCAAGACCTGTTGTTTCTGAAAACACAACATTTGATTTTGCCATATTTACGGTGTCTGTAGGAACAATGATTTTTGCGGCTTTACCGTCTGCCATAGCAATTAATGCCTCGTATTTTTTAAGTTCTAAAACTGCTTCGTCAACTGCGGCACGTTTTAGTGCTATAAGACCGTCTGCCTCTGCAGTTTTTGAAAGCAAAATTGCTTTTGCTTCACCCTCTGCTCTGGCAATTCTTGCATCTCTTTCACCCTCGGCTTCAAGTATCATTGCCTGTTTGTCACCCTCTGCGCGGGTTATGGCTGCGGCTTTATGTCCCTCTGCCTGAAGCATTGTTTCACGGCGATCACGTTCTGCTTTCATCTGCTTTTCCATAGCATTCTGAATTTCTGTGGGAGGAATAATGTTTTTAAGTTCAACTCTGTTTACCTTGATGCCCCATTTGTCTGTTGCCTCGTCCAGAATAGTTGTCATTTTTCCGTTAATAGTATCACGGGAGGTTAAAGTTCCGTCAAGTTCCAGTTCACCAACTAAGTTTCTTAATGTTGTTGCTGCAAGATTTTCAAGGGCAGAAATGGGATTTACCGCACCGTAAGCATAAAGTTTTGCATCAAATACCTCAAAATATATAACTGTGTCAATTTGCATAGTTACGTTATCTTTAGTAATAACGGGCTGTGGCGGTGAGTCAAGGTACTGTTCTTTTAAAGTAACTCTTTTTGCAATTCTTTCTATAAAAGGTAACTTAATATGAATTCCCGCTGCCCATGTTGTTCTGTATTTTCCAAGCAACTCAATAACGTATTCGTGTGCCTGAGGCACAATTTTAATGTTGGGGATTATAACAACCGCAAGTATTACAAGTAAATAAATTAAAAACATATTTTCTCTTCCTTTCTCTTTTTTATTATTTTCCCTCTCACACTTTAAAATACCAAAAAGTATGAAACAACCAAAAGACCAAGAATTATTCTGTAAACACCAAATGCCTTGAAATCGTGCTTCTGAACATAAGAAATTAAAAACTTAATTGCTATAACAGAAACTATATAGGCAACTGCCATACCTGTAAGCAGTACTACCGCTTCAAAGCCGCTCATTAAAAGACCGTATTTCAAAATCTTAAGAGCACTTACGCCAACCATTACGGGAATTGCCATAAAGAAAGAATACTCTGCCGCAACGGCTCTCCCGCACCCAACAAGCATTGCACCCAATATTGTTGCACCTGACCTTGATGTGCCGGGAATTATGGACAACACCTGAAAACAACCTATTAACAAGGCAGTTTTGTAAGTCATTTCGTTCATATTGCTGACTATGGGCTTTTTGTTTTTTCTTTCAACAAGTATAAACAGTATGCCATAAATTATAAGCATAGCAGATACTACCTGCCAGTTTTCAAATTTTTCCATAATGTTGTCAAGTAAAAGTCCTATTACCGCTGCAGGCAGACAACCAACTATTACTTTAAACCACATATCCCATGTGCTCTTTTTCTCAAGTTTGGTTTTTGACGGTGCAAAGGGATTAAGTTTATGAAAATAAAGAGTAACTACCGCCAAAATTGCGCCAAGTTGTATTACATATAAATATAAATCGGAGTTTGTAAAGCCGTTGTTGTTAATAAGTTCGTTAACAAGTATCATGTGCCCTGTGGAACTTATTGGAAGCCATTCGGTAATACCTTCTACAATTCCAAGTATAATTGTCTTTAATATTTCCATTATGTTACCTCCTTATTAGTATTATACCAAATAATATTTCATTTGTAAATAACAAAAGGAATTGCTATTGCAATTCCTTTTTATCTTATGCCATTAGTGTTACCATTACTGCCTTCTGTGCATGTAATCTGTTTTCCGCTTCGTCAAATATTACAGAGTTTGGTCCGTCAATTATTTCTTCTGTCATTTCATAACCTCTGTATGCAGGCAGACAGTGCATAAATATTGCATCCTCTTTAGCATTTGAGAACAGTTTTTTATCAATCTGATAAGGCATAAATATCCCTCTTCTTTTTGCCTTTTCTTCTTCCTGTCCCATACTTACCCATGTGTCTGTATAAACTGCATCGGCGTCTTTAATTGCCTCAACAGGGTCTGTAGTTTCAACAATGCTTCCGCCTGTAAGTTTTGCCTGTGCTTTTGCCTTTTCCATAATTTCACCGTTACACCAGTAGCCTTTCGGTGCACCGATTGCAAAGTCCATACCTGCTTTTGCACACGCTTCTGCAAGTGAGTGTGCCACATTGTTTCCGTCACCGATATATGCAAGTTTTTTGCCTTTTAAACTTCCCTTGTGTTCGTAAATTGTGAACAAGTCTGCCAATGCCTGACAAGGATGGTGGTCATCTGTAAGACCGTTTATAATAGGAATTTGTCCGTACTTTGCCAAATCCTCAACGTCTGATTGCTTAAATGTTCTTATCATAATTCCGTCAAGGTAGCGTGACAAAACGTTGGCTGTGTCGTATATTGTTTCGCCTCGTCCCAACTGAATGTCGGCAGAACTTAAGAACAGTCCCTGACCGCCCAACTGGCTTATACCTACTTCAAAGGAAACTCTTGTTCTTGTTGATGATTTTGCAAAAATCATACCAAGGGTTTTGCCCTCCAACTGTCTGTTAGCCATTCCTGATTTTTGTTGTTTTTTAAGTTTTTCTGTTAAGGTCATAAG
>JAFQVC010000185.1 GCA_017408205.1 Clostridia bacterium
CAGAAAAACAAAATTGAGAAACTCCCCATTGTTGACAAGGACGGTTACTTAAAGGGCTTAATCACTATTAAAGATATTGAAAAAGCAGAAAGATATCCTAATGCTGCAAAAGATGACAACGGCAGACTTTTGGTAGGCGCTGCAATCGGTGTAACAAAAGACGTTTTAGAACGTGCTAAAGCATTGATTGACGCAAAAGCAGACGTTTTGGTTTTAGACTCTGCTCACGGACATTCAAAAAATATAATAGAATGCTTAAAACTTGTTAAAGCAAACTTTGATATTCCTGTAATTGCAGGTAACATAGCCACAGCGGAAGCGGCAGAAGACCTTATTAAAGCGGGTGCAGATGCAGTTAAAGTGGGTATAGGTCCCGGCTCAATCTGTACTACCCGTGTTGTATCAGGTATCGGTGTTCCACAAATTTCTGCAATTTATGACGTTGCTCAGGTTGGTAAAAAATATGGTGTTCCCGTTATTGCAGACGGCGGCATCAAATTCAGCGGTGATATTGTTAAGGCAATTGCAGCAGGTGCAGATGTAGTTATGCTTGGCAGTCTGTTTGCAGGTTGCGAAGAATCACCCGGTGAAAGCGAAATTTATCAGGGCAGACAGTTTAAAGTATATCGCGGTATGGGCTCACTTGCTGCTATGGCTAAGGGAAGTAAAGACAGATACTTCCAGACAAACAGTAAAAAACTTGTTCCTGAAGGTGTTGAAGGCCGTGTGCCTTATAAGGGACTTCTTTCAGACACTGTGTTCCAGTTGTTAGGAGGACTTCGTTCAGGTATGGGTTACTGCGGTACTCCTGATATCGAGTCATTAAAAGAAAATGGCAAGTTTGTTAAAATCACAGGTGCAGGACTTAAAGAAAGCCATCCTCACGATATTTATATAACCAAAGAAGCACCAAACTATACAGTAAACGGAGATATATAAAACAAATTACGGCGTCTTCGCTACGCGAGGACGCTATTTTTTTGAAAGGAATTGAATTTTTGTGCGTGTTGCAGTAATAGATTTGGGCTCAAATGCAGTAAGAATGTCTTTGGCAGAGATTACAGACGGAAAAATAAATGTGGTTAAGTATTACAGGGAAAACGTGCGGCTTAGTGAAAATATGTCGTGCGATATGCTATTAAAACCCATACCCGTTGCACGTACATTGGAGGCACTTAAACTTTTTAAAAACTATGCCGAAAGTTTCGGAGCGGGAAAAATAGTTGCGGTTGCTACTGCGGCTATGAGAATGGCAAAAAACAAAGAAGTGATAACAAAACCGCTTTTTGAAATGGGTATTTCTTTGAACATTATTGACGGTATGGAAGAAGCACGTTATGATTTTTTGGGCGTGATGTATAATTTATCTGTAAAATCCTGCGTCATAATGGATATAGGAGGAGCAAGTACCGAAATTATTGCGGTAAAAGACGGTGAAATAACAGGTATGATAAGTATGCCTTTCGGTGCAGTTTCCGTAACAGAAAATTACATTAAGAATTATGACGAAAAAGATTGCACCAATGATGCATACAGTTATTTAAAAGGTGAAATTTCGAAACTTGACTTTTTAGAACAGGTGAAAGGTGTGCCTTTGGTGGCACTTGGCGGAACTGCAAGTATGGTGGCAAAAATGGATGGCGGAGATGTTGGTAACAGTTACAGACTGACGGCAAATCGCACAAAAGATATTATTAATTATGTTAATAATATGACCTTGCAAAATATACTGAAAAATGGTATAATAGAAAGAAAGAGGGCAGATATAATCAAAGGTGGATTTGCTATTGCAAAAGTTTTAATTGAAACTGTTGATTGTGAAGAAATTTTTGTAACCCGAAGCGGAGTCAGGGAGGGAATATTATATGAACTTGCCCGTTAAATTGTGCCTTGCACCTATGGCAGGGGTAACGGACAGGGCGTTTCGCGAATTGGCAATGGAATACGGTGCAACTATGTGCACAACAGAGATGATAAGCATAAAAGGGCTTTACTATAATGACAAAAAAACTGCAGACCTTCTGGAAAACGGAAGCGGTGAACATCCTTTGGCAATACAACTGTTCGGGCACGAACCGGAAATTTTTCGTGAAGTGGCAGAGAAAGCCCTTTCTTTCGGCGGAGATTTTATTGATATTAACTGCGGTTGTCCTGCAAAAAAAATCATATCAAACGGTGACGGAAGTGCACTGATGAAAACACCTGACCTGATAGGCGGGATTGTAAAATCCGTAGTTGACAGTTGCAAAGTTCCCGTTGGTGTAAAGATGCGTCTTGGTTGGGACGAAGATTGTATAAACGCGGTACAATGTGCAAAGATTGCAGAACAAAACGGTGCATCATACATTACCGTTCACGGACGTACAACGAAGCAAAACTACACAGGGCAATGTAATTATGACGAAATAGCAAAGGTAGTTAAAAGCGTCAGTATTCCTGTAATTGCAAACGGAGATATTAAAACTCCTTACGATGCAAAAAGGGTAATTGAAGAGACAGGTTGTGCAGGAATAATGGTTGGCAGAGCAACTCTTGGAAATCTGCACCTGATAAAGGAAATTTCACAGTATCTTGAAAAGGGAGAAGAAATTCCCAAACAGGATAATATTGAAAAACTGCAGTTGGCTAAAAGGCATATAGGACTGATTGTTAAATACAAAGGAGAGCAAAACGGAATTAAAGAGGCAAGGAAACACGCTTTATGGTATGTCAAGGGAATGCCCAAAAACGTAAAATATAAAGATATGCTTGTAAGGTGCAAGACATATAATGAAATGTGCGAAATTTTTGATGAACTAAAACAAAATATGTAAAGGTTGTGAAAATAATGGAACAAGTAACTAAAAGAAAACGTCGTTTTGGTGACAGATATGACGGCTACAGAGTAAAGGAACAGGACCCGTTATTCCACGTAATACCCCATATTATGCGTTCAAGATTAGACAGTCAGGTATTCTTTGAGGAACAAATTGACATTACAAACTTAAGAAAATTCATAATGGAACACAGAAAAGAAATACCAAATTTATCTTCTTACCACGTTTTTGTGGC
>JAFQVC010000023.1 GCA_017408205.1 Clostridia bacterium
GGGTCTTCGTACTTTAGTACCAACATTCTCGGGTCGGGAGTTTTACCGCCGTCAACGTCTTTTTTTATTGCTTCAAAAAGTGTTTTATATATTTCTTTTGAGAAATCTTCCCGTTCCAATTCTGCAATAAGTTGTTTTGATATGTCGGATTTGTAGCAGATAATATTTAAAATCAATTTTTGTGCATCTGTGTATTGCCCCGTTTCTCCGCCGGACTGCTTTGACCGAACAGAGGGGGAGGCACTGAAATTATCAAATTTTGATTTGTTTTTGATTACCGCTAAAATTCTTTCTATTTCAGCGTTGATGCTATTTGCTGAAACACCTGTGTCATCTGAAATTTTATTTATATAAATTTCACGTTCTACAGGGCTTTTTAATTTTACCAGTTCAGCGGCTACCGAGTTAACATATTTAATTTTGTCTTCGGTATCGTGCAAATCGTACTGCTCTTTGAATTTTGTCATTTTGTATTCAATCTGCACCTGGGCATTTGCTATCAGGTCATTAAAAGCACCAAAGCCACGGGATTTTATAAATTCGTCAGGGTCTTTTGAACCGGGAACTGTCATAACCTTAACGTTTATGTCTTCATCAACCAGAATTTCTATCGCACGTTTTGTTGCCTTTTGTCCCGCTTCATCGCTGTCGTAACAAATTAAAACCTCGTTTCTCATTCGTTTAATAAGTCGTGCTTGTTCGACGGTAAGTGCAGTACCCAATGTTGCAATAGCGGAGGTGATACCGTGCTGATGTAGTGATATTACGTCCATATAACCCTCAACAAGAATAAAATAATTTGTTTTTGAGTTTTTGGCAACATTCAGTCCGTAGAGATTATAACTTTTATTAAATGCGACGGTATCGGGAGAGTTCAAATATTTCGGCTTACTGTCATCTAAAACTCGTCCGCCAAAACCGATTATGTTTTTTCTGACATCTATTATAGGGAACATAAGTCGGTTTACAAAGCGGGGATAAATTCTGCCGCTTTCGTCTTGTCCCACAATGCCACTTGCTATAATTTCTTTTTCAGTAAAGCCCTGTTCTTTTAAAAGATTAATAATTTCGTTGCCTTTAGGAGCATAGCCAAGTCCGAACTTTGTAACCGTTGCTGTTGTAAGCCCGCGTTTGACAATGTATTCAACGGTAGGTTGTCCTATAGTGGAATTTAAGCAATCGTAATAAAAGCGACCTGCCGCTTTATTGATTTTATATACGGTATTTCTTATTTCCGACTGACCTGTGTCTTGTCTGTTGTTTTCGGGAATTGTCATCCCCGACAAGTCGGCAAGATATTTAACCGCTTCAACAAAATCAAGGTTTTCTATATCCATTATGAAATTAATTACCGTACCGCTTTTGTTACAGCCGAAGCAATGATAAAGTTGCTTGTCGGGAGAAACGCTGAAAGAGGGCGTCTTTTCTTTATGGAACGGACAAAGTCCTTTTAAAGACGTTCCTGTACGTTTTAAGTTTACATATCTGGATATAACGCTTTCTATATCATTTTTATCAAGTAAGTCCCGAAGGAAATCTTCGGAAAAATAAAGCGCCATAATTCTTGTCCTTTCGTAAAAAAACTCACAAGTATATAAATTCGACGAAAAACATCAAATTCCTTTATTTATTCCCAGGAATGTGGAATAAAAATATCTTTGAATTTTGAAATTGCATATCTGTCTGTCATACCTGCAATAAAATCACACACATTTCTGTGATTGTCGGAGGAGGAATAATCTGACGGAATTTCGTGAGGATTCGTTATAAAGTATTCATATAGCCCCGTTATAAGAAATTTTGCGCGTTTTTCTTCGGTCTGTGACCTTTCGTCGTTATATACTTTTTCAAACATAAAACTGCGAAGACCGTCCATTGCTTTTTTTATATCGGGGTTGATATATATATCATTTTTGCCTTCGCTTTCATTAATCACTGCATTAATCATAGTGCTGATTCTTGCAGAGTGGGTGTCACCTAAAATATCCGTATATTCTTTTGGTATATCCTGCTTTTTTATAAGACCTGCTCTTATGGCGTCATCAATATCGTGGTTTATGTATGCAATTCTGTCGGCAAGATTAACTATTCTGCCTTCTAATGTTTCCGCCTTACTGTCGCCCGTGTGGTTTACAATTCCGTCTCTTACTTCGTATGTAAGATTAAGACCTGTACCGTTTTCCAAAATGTCAACTACGCGAAGACTCTGCTTCTGGTGAGAAAAACCGTATGGGCATATTTCGTCTAAAACACGTTCTCCTGAATGTCCAAAAGGTGTGTGACCTAAATCGTGGCTTAAAGCAATTGCTTCGGTTAAATCTTCATTAAGGCGTAACGCTCTTGCAATTGTACGGGAAATCTGCGATACATCTAATGTATGAGTTAAGCGTGTTCTGTAGTGGTCGCCCTCAGGTGCAATAAATACCTGGGTTTTATGTTTTAACCGTCTGAACGCCTTACTGTGTATTATCTTATCTCTGTCCCGCTGAAATTCTGTTCTTAAATCACATTTAGGAACATCTGTTTGTCTGCCTTTTGTATTGGAAGAAAGGGCAGCGTATGGGGATAAATACTCTTTTTCGTGAATTTCTGTTCTTTCTCTTAAGTTCATTTACTAATCTCCCTTAAAATTCTTTTGGCAAGTGAACTGCATCTTTTGTTTGCCCATTGGTCATCCTTAGCCGGCTTTACTGCACATACACCCAAGTGTGCGGCGTCAAATTCGTTGCTTCCGGGGCCCAGTATTGTCATCCCGTAAACAAGGGCACTTGCGTGCATTGCAGCAATTGTTGACTCCTGACCGCCAAACATTGAGGCACCGCAGGTTACAAAAGCGGCGGGCTTTCCTATAAATAGTTTTTCGCCTCTTAATGCTCTGCCTTTATCAAAGAATGTTTTAAGTTGACCTGACATACTTCCAAAATAAACAGGACTGCCAAATACAATGGCATTTGCCTTAGCCATTTTATCATAAGCAGTCTCTAAATCAGTACCTTTATAGCAGGATTTGTTGCAAGGTACGGAACAGTTGATACAAAAAGGTGTTTTTGTATCCATAAGGCACTTGCCCACATTAATTATTTCTGTTTCGCAACCTTCGCATTGTTTTAATACTTCGTTTAATAAGTAGTATGTTTCACCCATTTCGTTTGGGCTGCCGTTAATTCCCACAATATACAAATATATCATTCCTTTCAAAATTAAACCTATATATAAATATTCTATAAATATTTAAAAAGTCCTTTTTATGACGTATTTTGTCGTACTGTTTTAAAAAATCAATTTTGTCGAATTTCGTCGAATGCCTTAACGGCGGGCTTTTTCGGGGTTAAAGATGGCGTGACATGTCGTTATGTTTAGTGCTACACTTTAATTGTCGTCGAGGTAATCAATGTTTTGAAGTGCTGACGAGCAATAAACGGAATTTTTTGAAAGGAAGGTTATAGCCATGAATGAAAAACAAGCAGAAATTGATAAAATTATCAAAAAAACATCTGCAAAATATTTAAAGAAACTCGAGGAAAAAGAGAACGAAATAGGTCGATACAAAGATGCACTGAATTCAATCAGCAATTCTTTTGCACAGGACAAACAGTTTTATACTGAAAAGGAAACGCCTCTTGCCGACGATGAAGTAATAAGTAAGGTGGATGAAATTTTAAACATCCCAAAAGAAGAGCGTTCTGAGCAAGATGCAGAAAAACTTTCGCAGTATAAAGACAGATACAACAATTTAATGTTTGAAAAAGACATTAATGCGGCTAAAGAATGGGCAAAAGAAAACTACGATGGTGATATCATTGAAGTTTTAAAAAATGATGAATTCATTGAATTTGCGTCCGGCTTACAAGGCGATTTGCCGGTGATTATTTCAAAATATCTCAAACTTAATTCAAAACAAGACGACACCAGAGATATAGTAACACCGGGAAGTGCCAAAGACGTTTCAGGTGTGGCACAAAAACAATACTTCAGCAAAGAAGAAGTAAGCAAAATGTCACCCGAACAAATCAAAAAGTATATGGGTATAATTGAAAAATCTATACCAAAATGGTCAAAATAATTTGAAAGGAAATGAATAATTATGGCATTTAAAAATTTTATTCCTCAAATCTGGTCAACAAAGATTGAAGAGGAGCGAGACAATTTATTGGTTGCAAGTAAACTTTGTAACAGACAGTATGAAGGTGAAATCAAACAGGTAGGCGACAAAGTAAAAATCAACGGTGTTTCAAGACCTACAATTTCGGATTACGATGACGTAACCGGCTTAGGTGAAATGGAAAGACCAAAAGACCAGAGCACATTACTGGAAATTACAGAACAAAAAGCATTCCATTTTTATGTTGGCGACATCGACCAGAGACAGTCAATGGGCGACGTTATGGCAGCAGAAAAGAAAGAAGCGGCTGCAGGTCTTGCAGAAGTTATGGACAGTTTTATCTATTCTCATTACAAAGAAGCTGGTATTACCACAACTGTTAATTCGCTTACTGCCTCAAATGTAATGTCAACAATCAGCGGCGTTCTTGCTAAACTTTGGAAAAACAAAGTGCCGAGAAACGAAAAAATTTCTTTGGAAGCAACACCTGAATTTATCGAAAAACTGTTACTTGCAAATGTTTTACTTAACACCGACAACAGTCAGATTATAACAACAGGTATTGTAGGTACGTTAAAATTATTCAACGTTGACGTATATATGTCAACAAATATTCACTCTGACTCTACAAACGGTGACTGCATCTTTGTACGAACAAACAAGGCAATCGCAATGGCAGACGCGTTAAAGGAAGTTAAAGCGTACGAACCCGCAAACTATTTTGGTGAAGCAGTTAAAGGTCTTCAGGTTTACGGCGCTAAAGTTGTAAGACCGTCAGAACTTGCGGTTATTAAAGTAAAATCTTACGGTGAAGAAAAAAATATCTGATTGGAGGAATAAAAAATGACAGTAAATAAGGCAAAAAGAGATAACGCTGTAGTGTGCGTACTTGAAGCAGGAAGCCAGACACAGGCATTTGATTACAATACAGTTGACGAAAAAACTGCGGTAATTATTTCTAATACACACGCGAGTGATGTTTCTGAAGTAACAGTTAAAGCAGGCAACGGTATGAGAAGTTCAATCGGTGATTTGGTTGTGACTGTTAATGCAGGAGAAACAGTAGTTTTAGGTCCTTTAGACAGTATGAGATTTAAAGATTTGACTACAGGACAGATTACAATTGAAATAAGCGGAGGAACAACAACGCTTAATGTAATTGCATTATAATACAAAGGGCGGTTAACAACCGCCCTTGTTTTTTAAAAGGAGTTTTAATATGACAATAAAACAAGCAATCGACATTGCATATTCCTATGCAAAAATTGCTTCGGACAGTGTCCCGAAAGCACTTATGAGACATTTCGCTGACAGTGCACAAAAAGAAATTGCCCTTAATACTTTTTACATTCAGAAAAGATTTATGGTAAATAAAAAAAATACCAAGCCCTTAAAGATTGTACTGCCCGATGAAAATGTGGGTTTCGCCCGCATAATAAGGCGTGGCTCGGCGTTACCCATAAATTACACCGTAACGGACAGTTCACAAATTATCATTGAGGATTACGGTCAATTTGATATTTATTTTAACATATTACCAAAAACCATTGATTTATCAACCGACGACGATTATTCCTTTGAAGTAAACATTAAAACACACGGAGCGATACCCTTTTACATTGCGTCAAAAATTGCAAAAGACCCACGTGTTGCAGAAACTTGTTTTTACGAATGGAATTCTTTAAACTGCATTGCAAAGTCATATCAAAATTCCAACAAGGAATACAACAAATATTATTTATAAGGAAGAATGTCTATGGAAAAAATTATATTATACATTAAGATTGCCTCAAGTGTGATTATGTCTGGTATCAGTTATTTTTTAGGCGGTTTTGATGTACTTTTCATCTGCTTATTATCTCTTGTTGTTATTGATTACATATCGGGTGTACTTGCGGCACTTTGCAACAAAACTTTATCAAGCAGAACGGGTTTTATCGGTATTATTAAAAAGGTGTGCATATTTCTGGTAGTTGCTATGGCAACAATGATTGGTATGTTTACGGGTATTGATGGCATAAGAGACCTTACGGTATCATTTTACATTGCTAATGAAAGTGTATCTGTTTTAGAAAATCTCGGGAACATAGGTGTACCGTTGCCGCAGAAACTTAAAGACGTATTACTGCAAATCAGGGAGGAGAAAGTATGACAATAAAAGATGCAATAGATAAGGCATGTCTGATTGGTGATATTGACAAAGAGGAATACACATACGGTCAGTTTGTATCACTTGCCGACCAGGCGCAAAAGATTATCGGCAACCTTTGTGTCAGCATAATTAATGTAATATCCGTCAAAAACGATAAGGAAGATACAGTAAAGTATGTTTTGCCCGACGATTTCAAGGAACTTTACCGAATAAAAAGGCGATTGTCTTCAGTTCCTGTTATTTACGAACTGATTGGCAAAGAGTTATACATTAACGGAGCAGGAGAGTTTGATATTTTCTATGTAAAGATACCCGAAGATATTGACGCAACCACCCCCGAGGAGTACGTTTTTGAAGTTGACAAATCTACTCATTTTGCAATTCCTTATTACATTGCTTATCAGATTTGCAAAAGTTATGATTCTTTGGCTGCACAATCAGCACTTACCGAATGGAACAAATATGTTGCTCTTTGCAAAAGAAAAAATACCAGTGTAAGAAAAAACATTATTAATCATTATTAGGAGGTGCAATATGTCAATTCCTTTTACAAATGACAAATTATTAAGTAATGATATGTATCAGTTTAAAATTGACAGATGGTACGGTCTTAATACAAAAGAGGGGTTTACAGGAAATGGTGAGGCAGTATCTATGGAAAACATTAACTGCAACGGTTCGTATTTGTTTCCACGAAAATCGAGAAAGGTTATTAAAGATGGCATTAACAATCCACAGAAAATTTTATTCTGTGGTAATAACCTGTCTTACATAAGTGGTGGTCAACTGTTTGTAAGTGATGGAGACGAGTTTGTAAACAAAGGTGATGTCGGCAATGTTTCGACTGTTGTTGATTTCAGTAACAAAGAAGTTTTGTTTTACCCTTCAAATTCAAAATATTCCCTTGCTGACGGAACTTTGTCAATTGTTACAGAGTATCTTGAAACCGGTTTTTTAGAGACCGATAATTACGAAAACAGATACATTTTGAGTGCAAACAAGGTTGAAAATGCAAACAGATATATTGATATTACCGGTTACGGAATATATTTAAAGGCAAACGATTCAAGAGTATTAAATCTACCACCTCTTGAAAACGAAGATGGTACTCCTAAACTTGATGATAACGGAAATCAACTGTACGGTTCTGTATCTTTTAATGCGACAGGTATTCCCGAAGAACTTACTCAGTACGGTGACTTTGAAAAAGGCCGTTACAATTTAAGGTTGATTGTTTATCGTGTTGATGAATCAGGGAAACAGATTGGCGATGCAAAAGTATGTAAATTCGGTGACGAAGTTTATTTTCCTGATGCATCTATGATTACTGCAGATGTTGTAGTTTACTATTATCAGGAATTTTTAGACTACAATGCTACGAGATGTAAGAAAGAAGTTAATAGTCTGCTTAATAACAAAGATTTTAAAGTATGGCTTAATGCCAGCAATTATCCTGCGCCAAATTCCTGCCCTCACATAGAATTTGCGTGTATGGACAATAACAGAGTATTTGGTGTCAGCAAAAATAATATTTATGCATCATCTTTAGGAAATTACGCCAAATGGACAGACTTTGTTGACGCAGACGGAAGTCCCAAGACAACAGGTGCCTACGCGGAAGAACTATATTCTCCAGGTGATTTTACGGGCGTGTACAAATACAAAAGTTATGTTTTGCTTACAAAAAGAGATTTGCTTTATGAGTGTTACGGCAACAAACCGCCTTACAGAACAACACTTTCTGCAAAAACGGGTTGTATCGACCAGAGAAGTATGGTGGAAGTAAACAATATTCTTTACTGGTTAGGTGTTGACGGTGTTTACAGATATGCGGGCAGTGTCCCTGTAAAAATTTCCGAAAAAATCGATATGCTTTTTAAAGATTACATTGGCGGAGTTGCGGCAACTGACGGAAAAAACTACTACATATCAATAGATGACGGTGAACAAAAACGTCTGATGGTTTATGATACCGACACGGGATTATGGTGTATGGAGGATAATCTTGATGTTGCCGATATGACCAATTACAAAAACAAAGTATATGCTCTTACCAAATCAGGAGAAATTATAGAATTTGGCGCGGGCAATGAAATTGTAGAATGGGAGTATCATACCAAACAGTTTGATTTTGATATCAAGTGCAAAAAAATCTTCAGGAATCTGTTTCTCGGGTTGTATATTGACAGTACATCGAAAATTGATGTGTATATTAAATATGACAACGGTAGTTTTGACAGAATTGCTACATACACTTCAACGGAAAGTACTGACTTGAAACTTAAACTGAAAGTTAAAAAGTGCAACAGTTTTTCACTGATGATAAAGGGGTCAGGATATTGCAGAGTAAACAGTTTATCTGGAACAGTCGTAATGAAGCAAAGAAACAACAGTAAAAAGGGTTTAATTACTTATTAAGGAGTAAATTATGGAAAAATTAAAGTTTGACAACGGAATATATTCTAAAATTAAAACCTGTACAAGTGTTAACGAACTTGCAGAAGTTGTTATGCAATTGACGGAAGAGTTAATGGTATGGAAAAAGGTGTTGGAGGATACCCTGTCAAATCTTGACAGCGACAACATAAAGTCAATAGATTTTTCAGTAACACAGTGTAAAAACATTGACAGTATTCTTGCGAAATACACAACAAATTAATTTAAGAAAGGGTGGTTTTATGGGTGACAAACCTTGGGAAGTAATGACTGCAGAAGAATATGATATTTACAGAAACAATAAGTACAAAAATGAGAATAATCAGGATGCGGACGGAAAATTCCATGCGGAAAACGAGGCGTTGCGTAAAAAGTACGGAATAGAAGATGACAGTTACAGTTATGATGATTTGAGATATCAGTCGGCGTACGGTATTAACCCTTATGATAATGCAGCAAGACAAAATTACAGAAATATTGGTAAAATCAGAAGGAGAGAAAATCCGTACAAAAACGAGTTGTATAATGTTGCTGATAGTCTTAAAAATTTTAAATACGACCCCGAAAGTGACAACGCTTTTTCGGCTTATAAAGATGCTGCTATTCGCGAGGGAACTGCACAGAGAAATAAAATTTATTCTGATTTGACCTCAATGACAGGTGGCAGAAACAACAGTTGGGCAACTGCAGCAGTTGCACAGTCGGGTAATGCAACAGCACAGAAAATTGCTGACATAATTCCTGAATTGTCTGAAAAGGCATACAACAAGTTGCTTAAAATGTATGACGTCAGATTGAATCAGTACGAAGTTGAAGAACAGGAAAGGCAAAGGGATATTGATATTGAACTTGAAAAGTACGACAATAACGTAAAAGCGGCTGACGCATACAGAAAAACAAGTCAGACAGAGATTAACAATGAACTTAAGAACATACGAACAACCCAGGAAATCGAAAAAGCTGGGATTGAACTACAGTACCTGACACATCAGGAGTACATAAAGTTGATTATGGGTGAACTTGATATTGAGCAGGCAAAGGCAAATATTGAGTACAGAAAAGCACAGACTGCAAAAATATACGGTAACTTGTAATTGACAAAAGTTATTAAAACTGTTATAATAACTAAAGTTATTTTAGTTGAAGGGAATGTTTTAATAAATGTCTGGACACAGTAAATGGGCTACAATAAAAAGAAAAAAGGGTGCAAACGATGCCCAGAGAGGCAAAATATTTACAAAAATCGGGCGTGAACTTGCAGTTGCTGTTAAGGCGGGCGGTCCTGACCCTGACACAAATGCAAAATTAAAAGATGCTATTGCCAAGGCGAAATCTAACAATATGCCTAACGATACAATTATGCGCAGTATTAAAAAGGCAGCAGGTGATACAAGTTCCGATAACTATGAAAACATCATATATGAAGGTTACGGACCGAAAGGTATTGCAGTAATTGTTGAAGCGTTAACGGACAACAGAAACAGAACTGCTGCGGATATGCGTCATTATTTTGATAAATTTGGCGGTAATCTTGGAACAAGCGGTTGCGTTATGTTTATGTTTGACCAAAAAGGTGTTATTGTAATTGAAAACACAGGTGACATTGACGAGGAAAAATTAATGATGGATGCACTTGAGGCAGGTGCAGACGATGTGGATATCGGAACGGAGTGCTTTGAAATAACAACTTCTCCTGCTGATTTTTCTTTAGTCCGTGATTCAATTGAAAAACTTGGCTATGACATTGTTGAAGCAGAAGTTCAGTACATTGGTCAGACTGAAGTGGCTTTATCTGACGAAAAAGACATACTAATGATGGAAAAACTTATTGAGCATTTAGAGGATTGCGATGATGTTCAGTATGTTTGGCACAACTGGGAAAATCCAACTGAATAATTAATACAGGGTGAATTCTGTGAATTTACCCTGTTTTTTTGAGAAAGTGGTGTGAATTATGCTTTATATTGTTGGTACGCCTATCGGTAATCTATCGGATATTACTTACCGTGCAGTAGAAGTTCTTGGTAATGTATCTCTGATTGCCGCTGAAGATACCAGGCAGACAATTAAATTACTCAGTCATTATAACATTGATACGCCCCTTACAAGTTATCACGAACACAACAAAGTGTCAAAGGGCTCATTGTTAATAGACAAATTAAAAAGCGGAATTGATATTGCTCTTGTTTCGGATGCGGGTATGCCATGCATATCTGACCCCGGTTGCGAACTTGTTAAACAGTGCATACAAAATGAAATTCCATTTACTGTTGTACCCGGACCAACTGCTTTTGTAACGGGAGTTGTGTTGTCGGGGCTTAATAATCAGAATTTCAAATTCGTTGGTTTTTTAAGCGTGAAATCGTCCGAAAGAAACAGAAAATTAAATGAATTAAAAGACGAAATTACTACAATGGTTTTCTATGAGGCACCTCACAAACTGATGAGAACTTTAAACGATTTTCTTACAGTTTTCGGCGACAGACAAATTGCAGTTTGCCGAGAACTTACAAAAAAATACGAAGAAGTAAAAAGAGGTACTTTGTCAGAGATTATTTCATATTTTGAAGAAAAACCTATTAAGGGCGAGTTTGTGCTTGTAGTTGAAGGTGCAGCGAAGGAAGAAGTGGTTTTTGAAATATCAGTTAAAGAGCATGTGCTGTCATTAATGGAGAATGGCATTGACAAAAAAGAAGCAATTTCTGTTGTTGCAAAAGAACGGGGGATTCCAAAAAAAGAAGTGTATAAAACTATGCTTTCCGATTGATATATTTTTGTGTATTTTGCTATTGAAAAAATTGTCAGAATATAGTATTATGAAAATACATAATAGGGAGGTATGCGCAAATGAGAATGACATTCAGATGGTACGGTGAAGACGACCCCGTAACTCTTGAAAAAATAAGACAAATACCCGGTATGAAAGGTATTGTTACTGCAATTTATGATATCCCCGTTGGCGAAGTGTGGCCACTGGAGAGAATATTGAAATTAAAAGAAACTGTTGAAGCGTCGGGATTGGAACTTTCTGTTATTGAAAGCGTTCCTGTTCATGAAGATATTAAAATGGGATGCGGCGACAGAGACAGATATATTGATAATTTCTGCACAACAATAAGAAATCTCGCAAAAGCCGGAATAGACTGTGTTTGCTATAACTTTATGCCCGTTTTTGACTGGACCCGTTCGGAACTTGCTTTTCAGTTCCCCGACGGTTCAAACGCACTTGCATATAAACACGAAACTGTACTGAAAATGAATCCTTTGTCAGGGGAATTATCTCTACCCGGCTGGGACTCAAGTTACACAAAAGATGGTCTTAAATTACTTCTTGAAAAGTACAGTAAAATTACAGAAGAGGATTTGTGGGACAACCTTAAATATTTCCTTGACAGAGTGATAAAGGTCGCTGAAGAAGTAAAAATCAAAATGGCGATACATCCCGATGACCCGCCGTGGAGCATCTTCGGATTACCAAGAATTATTACCTGCAAAGCATCCCTTGAACGTCTTTTGAAACTTTATGATTCAAAATATAACGGACTTGCGCTTTGTTGCGGTGCTCTTGGTGTTTCACCCGACAACGACCTTATTGATATGATTCACAGTTTTGCTGACAGAATTCATTTTACTCATATAAGAAACGTAAACATAAGCGGTGACCGTGATTTTGAAGAGGTTGCGCATCACACAGATGCCGGCTCGCTTGACATATTCGGTATTGTTCACGCATATCATCAGGAAGGTTATAAAGGTTACTTCAGACCTGACCACGGTAGAATGATATGGGGAGAACAGGGCAGACCGGGTTACGGTCTATACGACAGAGCATTAGGTGCTGTTTACATTAATGGTCTTTGGGAAGCCTGTGAAAGATTGGAGGAAAAGAAATGAAATTACCATTTGAAATTGATTTAAAAGGAAAAGTTGCTGTTGTTACAGGTGGCGGTGGTATTCTCTGCGGCGGATTTGCAAAAGTTATTGCAAAAACAGGTGCAAAAGTTGCTGTTCTTGATTTAAACGAAGCACAGGCAAAAGCGGTTGCTGACGAAATCAATAAAGACGGCGGAGAAGCAATCGGTATCTGCACCAACGTTCTGCAAAAAGATTCGCTTGAAAATGCAAAGAAAATTATTAACGAAACATTTGGTACAGTTGATATTCTGTTAAACGGTGCAGGTGGTAACAATCCAAATGGCACTACAACAAACGACTATTACGACCCGAAAGACGAAACCATTGAAGGTGTTAAAACATTCTTTGATTTAGACCCCGATGGTGTTTCTTTTGTATTTAACTTAAACTTTTTGGGTACTCTGTTGCCTACTCAGGTGTTTGCACACGATTTAATTGGCAAAAAAGACGCAACAATTATTAATATTTCCTCGATGAATGCCTTTACACCGCTTACAAGAATTCCTGCGTACAGTGGTGCTAAAGCGGCAATATCCAACTTTACACAGTGGCTTGCAGTACATTTTTCAAAAGTAGGTATAAGAGTCAATGCCATTGCTCCCGGATTTTTCTTGACAAATCAGAACAGAGCACTTCTTATTGATGAAAACGGTGAATACACTGCACGTTCAAAGAAAATACTTTCTCAGACTCCGATGGACAGATTCGGTTCTCCCGAGGAGTTAAACGGTACTTTATTGTGGCTTCTTTGCCACGAGGCATCAAGTTTCGTAAACGGAACGGTAATTCCCGTTGACGGCGGTTTCTCTGCTTACAGCGGCGTATAAGGAGGAATAGACAATGGATAAAGAATTGGTATTAAAAAGAATTTCAGATACAGGTATTGTTGCGGTTGTA
>JAFQVC010000186.1 GCA_017408205.1 Clostridia bacterium
ATCTGTTCTGCAAGAATTACCCGCATAAGTTGATGGGGGAACGTCATTTTTGAAAAGGACAGTTTTAATTTTCCTGCGTTTTTTATGTCATTATGCAGTCCGTTACTGCCGCCTATCACAAAGGTAATATGGGAGCAACCTGATAATGCCTCGTCTTTTATAAATTCAGCAAGTTGTACGCTGTCCAATTGTTTGCCTTCAATACAAAGGGGAATACTGGTTCCTTTGATTTTAGGCAATATCAGTTGAGCTTCTTTTGTTATACTGTCATCGGTGTCCGGGAAATCAGGAATTTCAGTTATAACAAATCTGCAAAAACGTGACAGTCTTTTTTTGTATTCTTCTATTGCATCTTTATAAAATTTTTCTTTAATTTTTCCTACTGCGATAATTTCAATGGTTATCATAGTTCACCCTATATTTATACTTATTTCATATCTTGGTGCTACCGACAAAGACGATTCCTTCAAATCTACACCGTCACTTTTAATAATTTGTAAAACTGTGTTGTATGCGGTGTCGGGCGTATTGTTTTCTTCGCTTAAATGTCCAAGTATGATTTTTTCTGTACCGTTTTTAAATAAAAAGGATGCAAATTTTGCGGTGTCTGTGTTACACAGATGTCCCAAATTACCCGCAATCCGTTTTTTAAGAGCGTAGGGGTAACTGCCCTTTTCAAGCATTTCCTTATCATAATTTGCTTCAAGTATAACAGAATGGCAACCTTTTAAAATTTCTGCCACGCCTTTTGTAACATAGCCCATATCTGTTGCAACTGCATACTTTTTTTCGTGTGTTTCAATTACATAACCGTTTGGCATATTTGCATCGTGGGGAATTTTAAAGGGAGTAACAACTATACCGCCCACTTCGAAACTGTCATAATTATTAAAAGTTACTACATTTTCGGGATTTATTCTTCCAACGTTCATTCCCTGCCATGTACCTGCACTTGCAAAGACGGGAATATTAAATTTCCTTGAAAGCACACCTACCCCTGCACAGTGGTCAGTGTGTTCGTGGGTTACTAAAATACAGTTTAAGTCTCCTGCAGAAATTCCCGCCTGACATAACAATGGTATAAGCCGCTTTGCGCTTATACCACAGTCAATTAAAATATTCGTGTTGTCATCTGAAAACAGAACAGCATTACCGCTGCTGCCGCTTACTAATGTGCGAAATATCATACTACCTCTCCGCTTACAGAATCGGGATTTTCTGTGCCCTCTGTTTTTCTTGTTATCTGTGCTCCGAGTCCTTTTAATTTGTTTTCAAAGTCCTCGTAACCCCTGTCAATATATTTAAGATTACTTATTTCTGATACTCCGTTGGCTGCAAGTGCGGCGATTACCATAGATGCACCTGCACGAAGGTCGGTGGCTTTTATGGGAGCACCCGTAAAGCCCTTTACACCTTCAATTATGGCATTTCTTCCGTCAACAGTAACATTAACGCCCATTTTACGAAGTTCGTCAACATACTGGAATCTGTTTTCCCATACGCTTTCGGTAATAACAGATGTACCCTCTGCCAAAGACAAAAGCACAACCGCCTGTGGCTGCATATCTGTGGGGAAACCGGGATACGGTAAGGTTTTTATATTTACTCTTTTTAAAGCACCGGTTCTTTTTACTCTGACGCTGTCGTCGTATTCTGTAACTTCAACATTCATTTCCGTAAGTTTTGCAGAGATGCTTTCCAAGTGTTTCGGAATAACATTTTTAATAAGCACGTCACCGCATGTTGCGGCTGCTGCAATCATAAATGTACCTGCTTCAATCTGGTCGGGTATAATAGAGTATGTACCGCCTGAAAGTTTTTCCACACCTTTTATTTTAATGGTATCTGTACCCGCACCTTTAACTGATGCACCCATTGCATTTAAAAAGTTTGCAAGGTCAACAACGTGCGGTTCTTTTGCGGCGTTTTCAATAACCGTAGTACCTTTTGCACGGACTGATGCTAAAATTGTGTTAATTGTAGCACCAACCGATACAATGTCCATATAAATATTGGCGCCAACAAGATTGTCGGTTTTTGCATCAATTACGCCTCTGTTGATTTTCACTTCCGCACCTAATGCTTCAAAGCCCTTTATGTGCTGGTCGATGGGACGCACGCCGAAGTTACAGCCGCCGGGCATAGCAACTTCTGCTTTGTTAAATCTTCCAAGCAATGCACCAATTAAATAATAAGAAGCACGCATTTCTGAAACTAAATGTTCAGGAGCACAGTAACTTTTAAGATTTGTACAGTCTATTTTTAAAGTGTGATTATCAAGTTTTTCTATTTTTGCACCAAGTTCTGTCATAATGTTTAACAGTACTTTTACATCAGTAATGTCAGGTACATTTTCAATTATACTAACGCCGTCAACCAGAAGTGCCGCAGGAATAACCGCTACCGCAGCGTTTTTTGCGCCTGCTATTGTAACTTCACCTGTAAGTGGTTTTCCGCCAATTATTACAAATTTATCCAAAGATTTCACCCTCCCCGGATTTATCTATTATACATTATATACTAATACTGTATTATTTTCAAGAGTTTTTTAATAAGTGATTTTATCAAGAATGCCTTTCATTTTTGCAATAGCAATGCCGTAATTGGTAATTGGTACGTTTTGACTGACCGCTTTTTCAATTCTGCTTAAAATATATTTTCTGTTAAACATACATCCGCCGCAGTGAATAACAAGGTCGTAATTTGAAAGGTCTTTTGGGAAATCAACTCCCGATACTATTTCAACCTTTAGTTTTTCTCCTGCAATCTTCCTTAGCATTGCAGGGATTTTTTCTCTGCCTATGTCACCGTCTAAGGCGTTATGTGAACAGGCTTCAGCAATTAAAACTGTGTCTGTTTCTTTTAAATGCGGGATTTTTTCTGCGCCCGAAACATATACGTCAATATCCCCTTTGTACCGCGCAAAAAGTGCGGAAAAGGAAGTAAGAATACTTTCTTCGGGTTTTTGCTTATAAACTATATCAAACACCTGAGAGTCTGTAATTATAAGTTTCGGAGGATTTTTAAGGGTTGAAAGTGCGGTTTCCAGTTGGTCGGTGGTAGCACTTACCACTATGCACTTGTTGTCAAGTAAATCCCTTATTGTCTGCACCTGAGGAAGAATTAATCTTCCTTTGGGTGCCTGTATATCCTGAGGCATAACAAGCAACACTACATCATCTTTGTTTGCAAGATGTGATGTAATGCTTTTTACTTCGTAGTCCTCGGGCACTAACCGTACCAGCGCCTCTTTTAAATCATCTATTCCTGTTTTGTTAAGTGCGCTGACAGTAATGGCATTAAGTTTTAGTTCTTGAAATATTTTATTTTTGATATGCTTACTGTCTATAATGTCCGCTTTGTTGATTACTGCAACAACGGGAATTTTCTTTTGTTTAAAAGTATCAAGCCATTGTTTTTCGTGAGTAAAGTCTGTGTCACAAAAAACCATTATTGCAATATCAGTTCTGTCCGCTGCTTTTTCTGATGCCTCTACCCTTAGTTTTCCAAGAGTTGTAGTGTCATCAAAACCGGGGGTGTCTATTAAAACACAAGGACCGATGGGGTGTATTTCCATGGCTTTAAAAACAGGGTCGGTTGTAGTGCCTTTTGTGTCGGACACAATGGCAGACGCCTGATTTGATATTGCATTTATAAGGGATGATTTACCGCAGTTGCATTTGCCATATACCCCTATATGAAGTCTGTTTGCGTTTGGTGTGTGATTCATATTCCCTCCGTGATCAGAAACGGAAATCTCTGTTTCCTTTTTCTATTTCTTTAGTCATTTCAAGGGTTTTTTCTTTAACTTCGGGACGTGCTACTCTTTCAATTTCTTTGTCCCACACGTTTTGTATTGCACGTTTTGTTTCGTCGTTTGCATAATCCAACTGATATTCCTTTAAAGTAAGAAGTGCGTTTGGTTGACAGTAGTTGCAGATTTCACCGCTTTTTGCAAAACTCATAAATCTGTCACCTGTTCTGCCCTGTCTGTAACAAGCAGTACAGAAACTGGGAACGTAGCCCTCTTCGCAAAGCCATCTTACAACTTCGTCTAATGGTCTTGTGTCTGTTACATCAAACTGTGCAGTTCCCTCGTCCTCGTCACGGTTTTTGGCGTATCCGCCAACTCCCGTAATAGAGCCGCCGCTTATTTGTGAAACGCCTAATTTCAGCACTTCGCGTCTTGTGGCTTTTGATTCTCTTGTAGATACAATAATACCTGTATATGGTACCGCAATTCTTAAAATCGCAACTATTTTTTTGAAGGTGTCGTCAGGAATTGTGTCGTGGAAAATTGACAAGTCAACATTTTCTGCAGGGCAAATTCTTGGTACGCTTATTGTGTGAGGTCCTACGCCAAAAGTATCTTCCAAATGTTTAGCGTGAAGAAGAAGACCTACAAAGTCGTACTGGTAATTATAAAGTCCGAACAAGGCACCGATACCTACGTCGTCAATACCGCCCTCCATCGCTCTGTCCATTGCTTCTGTGTGGTAAGCATAATTATGTTTGGGGCCTGTGGGATGTAACCTTTCGTAAGTGGGTTTGTGGTACGTTTCCTGGAATAAAATATAAGTGCCGATTTCCGCCTCTTTAAGTTTTCTGTAATTCTCAACGGTAGTTGCCGCAATATTTATATTAACGCGTCTGATTGAACCGTTTTTGTGTTTTGTGGAATATACGGTTTTTATGCTTTCTAATATATATTCAATAGGGCAGTTTTCTGGGTCTTCGCCTGCTTCGAGGGCAAGACGTTTGTGCCCCATATCCTGAAGCGCTGTTACCTCTTTTGCAATCTCTTCCTGAGTAAGTTTCTTTCTTTTTATGCAGGTATTGTTGTGGTGGTATGAACAGTAAAGACAACCGTTCACACAGTAGTTTGAAAGATAAAGAGGTGCAAACATAACTATTCTGTTGCCGTATATTTTCTGCTTTATGTTATGGGCAATTTCGTATATTTCTTTTATTATTTCCTCGTCATCGCATAAAAGAAGCGCAGTTGCCTCGGTGTAGTCAATTCCGTTACACGCTCTTGCTTTATTTAATATGGATTTTATATATTCTTTATTTTCCGACTGCTCTTTTGCAGTTTCCAGAGTTTTCAGGATTTCTTCATCACAAATAAATTCTTCTGCTTTTTTTGATTTGCTGTTGTACATTGCAATTCCCTCCCTAACTATATTATTTTAGCACTTTTAATGAGAAATTACAATAGATTGACATTAATTATTTTATTATGTATAATATTTTTAAATACAGAGGTGAATAGCTATGAAAAAAGTTTTGATAACGGGCGGTACAAGAGGAATAGGAGAAGCTACCGCAAAATTGCTTGCAAAGAACGGTTACAAAGTATATATAAATTATTTGAAAAGTGACGAAAAGGCACAAAAACTTGCACAGGAAATCGGTGTTGTGCCCGTAAAAGCAGATGTGTCTTCGCCCAAGGAAACCAAAGAAATGTTTGACCTTGTGGGTGGTGTTGACGTTTTAATAAACAATGCAGGAATTGCACAGCAAAAACTGTTTACGGACATTACTTCAGATGAATGGGAAAGAATGCTGGGCGTTAATCTTACAGGGGTTTTTAACTGCACAAAAGGTGCACTCCCATATATGATAAACAAAAAGTCGGGTTGCATAATAAATATTTCTTCAATGTGGGGCATTTGCGGTGCCTCCTGTGAAGTTCATTATTCCGCAGCAAAAGCAGGGGTAATCGGTTTTTCAAAAGCCCTTGCAAAAGAGGTTGGCCCGTCAGGAATAAGGGTAAACTGTATTGCTCCCGGTATGATTGACACAGAAATGAACAATGGTTTTGATGACGAAACGGTTGAAATGATAAAGGAAGAAACACCACTTGGTATAATCGGAAAGCCCGAAGATATTGCAAATTGTGTTCTGTATCTTATAGAACAGGGACAGTTTATTACAGGACAGGTTATAAGCCCCAACGGAGGAATGGTAATATGAACTGGTTAAATGATGCGGTGGTTTACGAAATATACCCCCAGTCTTTTTACGATACAAACGGTGACGGTATAGGAGATTTGGAGGGTATTATACAAAAACTCGATTACATACAGGAATGCGGATTTACTGATATCTGGCTTAACCCTATATGCGACAGTACTTTTTATGACGCGGGTTATGATGTGACTGATTTTTACAAGGTTGCACCCCGATATGGTACAAATGACGATTACAAACGCCTTTGTGACGAAGTTCATAAACGGGGAATGCACATTATTTTTGATTTGGTTGCAGGGCATACATCTGTTAATCACCCCTGGTTTTTGCAGTCTGCAAAGGACGAAAAGAATCAGTACACAAACAGATATATCTGGACAAGTTCCACTTTTAACGAAGATGCTGACGGTTATAACTGCATTTCGGGGAGTCACGAGAGAGACGGTAAGTATGTTACCAACTTTTTCTGGTCACAACCTGCTCTTAATTACGGGTTTGCTCATCCCAACAAGGACTGGCAACTGCCTGTTACTCATCCCGACTGTATTGCAACAAAAGAGGAACTTAAAAATATAATTAAGTTCTGGATGGAGTTGGGTACCGATGCTTTTCGCGTTGATATGGCGGCATCCCTTATAAAGGGGGATACAGATGGCAGTTTCACCAAGGCGTTGTGGGGTGAAATCCGTCAGTTTATGGAAAACATTAACCCCCGGGCACTGCTTATTGCAGAGTGGGGTTCTCCTGCAGATGCAATAAACGCGGGCTATCATCTGGATTTTTTACTTCACAGTCATAACAAGGCATACACATCTCTTTTCCGCTATGAAGACGGACGTAATACCACAGATTTGTTTATAGGAAACAGTTACTTTTCGAAAGAGGGAAAGGGAGATATAAATAATTTCCTTGACAGATTTTTGTATGATTTGGAAAATACAAAGGGTAAAGGGTATGTAGGACTTATAACGGGAAACCACGATATACCCCGACTTGCCTATAAGAGAGACGAGGACGAACTGAAAACCGCTCTTGCATTTATTTTTACAATGCCCGGTGTTCCTTTCGTGTATTATGGCGATGAAATAGGTATGGACTATATTGACAACCTTCCGTCAAAAGAGGGAGGGTACAACAGAACGGGATCCCGTACCCCTATGCAGTGGAATAATGATAAAAACCACGGTTTTTCTACTTCCGATATGCCCTATTTGCCTACAGACCAAAGGGACACCGCACCTACTGTTGAAAAGCAGGAAAGAGACGAAAACTCGGTACTTTCATTTACAAAAAAACTCATTGAAATTCATAAAAACCATAAGGCGTTAAGTGCAGACGGAGAGTTTAAAGTTGTTGTGGCTTCATATCCGTTTGTTTTTGAAAGAACAGATGGTAAGGAAAAAATATTTGTTGCAATTAATCCTTCAGACAAAGAACTGTTTATAGAAAGACCGCAGTTTGAAAAAGTTCTTTTAAGCCACAATGCAGAAATCGGAGAAAAAATAAAACTTAAAAGCGCGGGTTTTGTTATTTTACAATGTTAAAAGAATGTTACATATAATCCTTGCAATTGATTTTGCAAGGATTTTTTGATATAATTATTATGCTGTAAACAATTTAAT
>JAFQVC010000187.1 GCA_017408205.1 Clostridia bacterium
AGCAGAAAAAGCAACGTGGCTTGTGCTCACAAGACGTCCGCCTATAAACAGATTATCAACGTCTTTAGCATAAAGGCATCTGTATGGAACGGGATATGGTTTTTCAATACCCCTATGGTATGCAAAGGAACGAAATGCCTCGCCAAATTCCTCAAGGTTTGTCGGTTCGGGGAAATGCATATCAATACTCCATGTCATACAGGCAGTACCATCATCGTGATATGTTTTTTCTTCAATATCGTTTTGAGTTAAAATATAATCACCTACTACACGGTAGCCCTCACGTTTTCCGCCCACAAAAGACACCCACTTAAGAGCCAGATTTCTAAATTTTTCTTTATCTTTAAAATGGTGTTTCTGATAAGACCAGTTGGAATAAATTGCACGAAGACCAAAGTCTCTGATATATTCCGCTTCAAAAACCATATCTCTGGTAAATCCTGTTTCCTGCTCCCAGTCACCTGATGTGCAGTTAAGACATGATTGGTCACTGAATTTTAAGTTCCAGTCAATTTCAGGGAAAGGTACATAACTGTCCTGTTCTTCTGAGTACCAGCGTATAGACTGTCCCATTACCAGTTTCTGATGTTCCTCCGGTGCAAGTGATTCACCAAACTGACTCTTTGGTTCACGTCCGTACATCACCTCGCAACCCATTTTTCGGGCAAGGACACCGTCACCGCTACAGTCTGAAAACATTTTTCCTGTAACTCTCGTTTTCTTGCCTGTCAATGTATTGGTACAGATAACGGCGGTTATTTTGTCTCCGTCACGTTCAACATCTGTAACCGCTTCATTAAATAAAAGTTTGTATTCTACTCTTCTTGCCTCAGGAACTGCAAAAGCAAATCGTTTTCTGTCGTCTTCAAAATACTCTTTTTTATATATAGACGGATCACCCATAACGGGTGCAATTTCTTTAACTATATTCCCAAGAGCAGGGTACGGCGGAAGGTGAATCATACCGCCTAAGCACACACGGATTTCGGAACTGTTGCAACCGCCAAGCATCTCTCTGTCGTTAATAAGTATCACTTTAACGTCGCTTCTTAACGCAGAAAGGGCAGTACAAACACCTGCTATACCTCCGCCCACTACAACTAAATCAAAATCTGTTTCATAATCCTCAACGTCTTTCCAGTTAAGGGATTTTCGCATTTCGTCAATATCCCCGGGAACTTCATTGCAATCGGTTATATAAACCGCATCACATCTGCCGTTAAAACCTGTCATATCAGAAAGTGCTATTGTATGTGTGCCTTTACTTAAAGACATTTTTCCGCCTAACTGCCATGCCCATTCTTTTCCGTTAGTGCCAAGAATGTTCTCCAGTTCTTCTTCGTCAATTTTAATTTTAAATTTTCCTGCAGGGTCTTTTACGTCCCAGACAGAAGTCCAGTCACGGGTAAAAGCCCAGACATAGTATTCTCCGCTTTTATCTACTTCAAAATCAGTAACTGCATCACTTACAGGAATACCCATACCGTGTGCCATAAGATAAGCAGAATGAAGTGTTTCCATGGATGCAGTATCAACAACCCATCCGCCCTTATCTTTAAAACTTTCCGCTTCTATAAAAATGTTCATAACCTTTTCTCCCTTATAAAGGATTTACCTCTTTTTCTATTCCCCAAACAGTAACATCTTCAACAACTGCTCTTCCGGGAAGATTTGCAATATAAAGTATTGTTTCTGCTATGTCTTCGGGCATCAGTTTGTCTGTTGTTTCACCGATACCGCAGGCACTCTGAAAGCCGGTACTTGCAGAACTTGGAACTACACAGGTAACTCTTACATTGTGGGGTTGCATTTCAAGGTACATACCCTTTGAGAAGTTAAGTACACCTGCTTTTGCAGCAGCATATACGCTCCAGGTAGGCCAGCATTGTCTTGCGCAAACTGAAGAGATATTTATAATTGTACCTGATTTTTGTTTTTTCATTAAGTCGGCAAAAGCACGGCAACCGTATATAACGCTGTTAAGGTTAAGTTTGATAGTTTCATCAATTTCCTCGATTGAAAATTCGCTTACTTCTTTAATGGTTACACCGCCACCTGCGTTATTTACAAGTATATCAAGGCGTCCGTATTTTTCTGTTACTGTTTTTACGACCTTTTCCCAATCATCGGGCTTTGTAACATCCATAGGAATTGCCAGTGCACCGCCCACTTCATTTTTCGCCTTTTCCAGTTTTTCGATGTTTCTTGCGGTCATAATAACTGTGTCACCGCATTCCGCAAATGCTTTTGCAGTTGCTTTTCCGTAACCGCTTGATGCTCCTGTAATTAAAACTATTCTGTTCATTTTCATTTCTCCTTTATTGGTATCATTATTTCCCATGAAAAGCCATCTTGTGACATATCAAAGGGATAAATTTCAACAGTTGGTATTTCGTAATTGTGTAAAAGATTTGCTGACGACAGATACTCGTATAAAATCTTACTGTATGTTTCGTTTACTATGTCGTCATCTACAGTATTCATTTTAAAACAAGCCCATTTTGAAGCAGGTATCAGTTGACCGCCATCTGCTTTTTCACCTATTGTACACTTAACATTTCCCTCTTCGTTCCGGTAGGAAACATAAATCCTATCGCTTTGTAATTTCTTGTCTTCCTCTTTTTCGTAAAATTCGTTCCACACATTTTCACAGCAACAACTGTCGGTAATACTTGAAACTGCGGTAAACCCTTTTATATAAAATGGCTTTGTGTCCTTTATTTTAAAATCAATATTTTCCCTGCCGTAAACATCAACCTTGAATTTGGGACGTGTAAAAATATTAATATCACCCTTTTGCTCCATACAGGCAGTAGGTGACATTTTGTGATGTTCACCAAAGGCCTTAATAAAACCGGACTGACTGGAATACCCGTATTTCTGGCTTAATTCCAGCATATCAATTTTATCCTTTGTTGCAATTTCAATGGCAGCAAGGGACAGGCGACGTTTTCTTATATACTCATACACAGGGCATCCTACAACAAATGAAAATATACGTCTGAATTCATAAACAGAAAGTTGCATTTTTTCTGCCAATACGTTGCAGTCAATATCACAGGTAATATTATTTTCAATGTACTCAATAACTTCTTCGATTTTTTGTATTCCGTTATACATTCTTCCGCCCCCTATTATAATTATAAATACCAACGATAAAAAAGTCTTGTCTTTTCTTGCACAAATAGATTATTCAATTCCCTGTTTTCTGTATTCAGAGGGTGACATACCCACATTTTTCCTGAAACATCTTGAAAAGTAATTCTGGTCATATATTCCCACATATTCGGCAATATCCTTCACAGACATATTGGTAGAAAGCAAAATATCCCTCGCTTTTTCCATACGAAGCGATGTTAAAAACTCTGTATAAGACTGTCCTGAAACTTCTCTGAAAAGATGCAAAAACCTGCTTATGCTTAAACTGAATTCCTTTGCAAGTTCTTCTGCAGTTGGCGGCTCCTGTATGTTTTCGTATATTATTCTGCACGCCTCGTTTATTCTTATTTCGCTTTTTCTGTTTACGTTGCTTTGTCTTAAGGCATACTTTCTTGCAGTAATACTAAGTAACTGATAAAAGTATGCGACGCACCAGTCTTTGTACATTGGTTTTCGCATTGCAAATTCCTGAGCCATACGGGAAGAAATCTCTTTAAAGTGGGAACTTTGCCCCATCATAAAAACCTTTAAATCATATATTCCAAGCCGTTTAAGAATAGTTTCGCAACCCACTCCCGAAAAATGAACAAAATGGGAAATTGAGTTGTCTTTTTCAAGGTAGTAATAATTCTGCGGCTCAAAGGGACGGAAAAGTATAACACTTCCTGCCAGATGGCTTTGCCATTTTCCATCAATGAAAACGTGGAGCACACCTTTTTCCACATAAATAAGATGATAGTCTTTTCTTCCCTCGGGACGATTACTTCCTCTGTCACGCTTATATATATGTTCAACACCGCAACTGTTTATCTCAAGATACTCTATTGAATTTTTATCTGTAGAATAAACTTTGTTTTTAACTTTTTCCATAAATTAAACCCTTTCTGAATTTTCAAATATATTATATTACTATTTTTTCATAATTGCAAATGTTTTTAGCAAAATTGTGCTAATAAATATCCTTTTCAGCAAGTGAGTGCATATACATTGTGCTAGTTTATGATATACTTAATATATAATAAAAAAGGAGATGTAGTATATTATGGACATTAATCCAATTAACCTTATCCCTGCAAACGAGTTGGGAAAAGATAGCAAAATTAAACTATCTGTATGTGATACAGAGCACGACCTTTACTGGCGTATGGCA
>JAFQVC010000188.1 GCA_017408205.1 Clostridia bacterium
TACCGCAATTACTGCCTTGACCGCCTTTAATCCGAAAAACCATAAAATACCGTTACCGATATATTTAATTACGTTAAAACCTATATCCTGACCAACTACCAGATCAACGGTGCCAAGGGTCATACCGTTGTATATGTAATTTGCCTTTCCCACCACGTCACCTTTTTTCAAAGGTGCACTTATGTATTCAGGCATATCAACTTCGCATAAAATTTTGTCGGTACTGTCGGTGTTTTTAATTATTCCTTTCAATCGGGAATTCGTATTCACCAGCGTGTGCCTGACGGAAGATGAATTTTTAACTTTCGCCTCGCATACCAACTGATTTTCCTTAACCGCTGTCACCGATTTGTAGTTTTCAAAAATGTAGTCAAATATGTTGGTGCAGTCAACCAGTGAATAGTTTACGTTCTGGTCGTACTGGGAATTAAACACAACCGCAACTATGTTCATTTCACCCTTTGCCGCACATTCAATTGCTGAATAACCGCCCTCTGATGACGAACTTATTTTACCGCTTATGCAATTGGGATAATAGTACTTTAAATCATAATATCCGCTTCGCATATGGTTGTTTGTCCATAGTGTTCTTTTTTTGGAAAGGTTAGTAGGTGCGATTTCCCAGTTCTGGCACCTTACCAACTGATTTAAACTGTCCGTCTTGCAAAAGGTCTTGTACATTATAAGCATATCACGGGGAGTTGTGTACTGGTTTTCGTCATACACTCCCGTCGGGTTTGTAAAGTGAGTATTGTTCATTCCCAGTTCTTTTGCCTTGTTGTTCATTGCCTCTACAAAGGCATCAACACCGCCGCTGCAGGTAAAGGCAATCTGGTACGCCGCATCGTTTGCCGACGCTACAACAGCCGCACCTAATAAATCATATAGAGATAAAGTTTCTCCCGGTTTTAAATTTACCGTTATGTCAAGTCTGTTAACGTAATCTGTAATTTCCTCCGAAACTGTAACTGTTTCGTTAATGTCTTTTAATCCGTATGCAACAAGGGCAGTAAATATCTTGGTAAACCCTGACGGTGAAACCTTTTCGTCGGGATTGTTCTCCATAATTATCTGCTCACCGTCCATTAAAGCCACTATGTAAGAGTCGGCTCTCACTTCAGGCCCTGCATATACCACCATGGGAAGCATTATTAGTACCATAAGTAACAGACATATAAACTTTCTCATACTTCTCTCCTCTGTATAATATCATAATCTTACTGTTTCTCTCTTTTTTTAATAAAAATATTTATAAACGTTGCCGAGAAAATACCAATCAGTGTCTGAACAACACGCATTATGGCATACAGATAAATATCTTGTTCATTGTGAGAAACCATACAGATAATGGTTATAATTGCGGCAATACCGCAAAAGTTTTCACATTTAATAATTTCCGCAAAAATAAGAGAAACCAGCGTTGCGAGTAAAATAAGTGAAAGTTCTGCCAGAACTCGCCACATATCACTGCTTATTTTTGATGCAACAAAAAACGACAAGGTTATAAAAACGAGCCCCACTACAAGCCCCACAAAGGTTGCTTTAATTCGTAGTTTGCCAAATTTTTTCGTTTTTTCGGGGGTCTCACGGATTTCTATAACAGAATAGATATATGCAAATACGGGGTGTACCTCTAAAACGGGAAAAAGAACTCGTATCAACTGCCATATTATAAATGAAATTACCAAAGAAATTAAACTTTTGACCTTTCGCATACCGATATGAATATTCATATAACACCCATCCTGTTGCATTTCAGAAATTTTTACAAAACTCCTCTTTTATTATAACACAGAAAATATCAATTTGCAATAATAGAAA
>JAFQVC010000024.1 GCA_017408205.1 Clostridia bacterium
GTCTTTTGGAGTACCGTCCATTTCAATATGTCCGTTATCCATTACTATTACTCTGTCGGCAAGTACCGCCTCGTCCATATTGTGGGTTATTAAAACCACCGTCATACCCTGCTCTTTATTAAGTTTCTTAAGGGTTGACAAAACTTCACGTCTGCCTACAGGGTCAAGCATTGCAGTTGGCTCGTCCAGAACAATGTACTTAGGTCTCATTGCAAGAACACCTGCAATTGCTATTCTTTGTTTTTGTCCTCCCGACAAAAGGTGAGGTGCTTCTTTGTAAAACTTGCTCATTCCAACCGCTTTTAAGGACTGGTCAACACGCTCTCTTATCTCTTTTGGAGGTACGCCTATATTTTCAGGGGCAAATGCCACATCGTCCTCTACAACAGTTGCAACAATCTGATTGTCGGGATTCTGGAACACCATACCTACTGTCTGCCTTATTTTTATAAGGAGATTTTCGTCTTTTGTGTCCATATCTTCTACATAAACGGCTCCGCCTAAAGGCAAAAGTATTGCGTTTGTATGCTTTGCAAGGGTTGATTTGCCGCTTCCGTTATGTCCTAAAACTGCAGTAAATGAGCCCTTTTTAATATTTATACTTACATTGTCAATTACGTTTTCCACACTTTCAGCATATCTGAAAACAAGGTTGTCAATTTTTATCATTTAATTCATCTCCCGCAAAATCTTGCAGAACAACCGCAGGGCAGCACTATGCCGCTGTCCTTTGTGGGTATTCCTATTTCGTCCGATGTAAATTCTCCGTCAAACTTTTCGCCCAGTATAAGGCGAAGTACGTTTTCCATTGTGTATCCGCTCAGCCCCGTAGTATAAGAGTTAAGAAGAAAGAACAAGGGCCTGTCGCTTAAAACCTGACTGCACAAGGTAACCAGATTATAAAGTTCCGTTTCTATTTTCCACACTTCTCCGCCCGGTCCTCTGCCGTATGAGGGAGGGTCCATTATTATTGCATCGTATTTGTTGCCTCTTCGGATTTCTCTGTTTACAAATTTTACGCAGTCATCAACTATATATCTTATGGGGTGGTCCTTTAGTCCTGACAGTTCGGCATTTTCCTTTGCATGTGCCACCATTCCTTTTGAGGCGTCAACATGGCACACTTTCGCTCCTGCCTTTGCACAGGCAACAGTTGCTCCCCCTGTATATGCAAACAAGTTAAGCACATTTATTTCTCTGTTACTTTCTTTTATAAGTTTTGAAAACCATTCCCAGTTGGTTAACTGTTCGGGGAACAGACCCATGTGTTTAAAGTTCATTGGCTTTATTTTAAACTGAAGTCCCTCCTGTTTTATTGTCCAACTTTCGGGAAGTTTTTTGTAAAATTCCCATTGTCCCCCTCCGCTGTTGCTTCTTATATATCTCGCATCGGCTTTTTTCCACAAGGGATTAGTTCTTTTGGAGTTCCATACCGCCTGAGGGTCGGGACGTATTACCGTTACGTCTCCCCATCTTTCAAGGCGTTCTCCCCCTGAACTGTCTATTAAACTGTACTGTTTCCAATTATCGCTTTTCCACATATTACAACAATTCCTTTATAACTTTTTGCACAGCCACTCCAAGACGGGGGTCTATATGCAATTTTATTGTTTCTTCTATTGCCTTTGATATAAATTCTACTGCAAGTTGTACCGCTTCTTTAACA
>JAFQVC010000025.1 GCA_017408205.1 Clostridia bacterium
CATCCTAAAATCAAAATTTTTTGATGAAGTTCAAGGCGAATAGAGCCCATAATCCTGTCGGATATGGGCTCTATTTAACGCAGAAATTCGCAAAAAAGACGATTTTTAGGACAATACTGCCTTATCAACCTCGACCTAATGCTATCGGTTTTTATAAAATTCTTTAAATATTAATTTTGCATTTTCGCACATTGCCTGTGCCTTTTCAAGTTGACTTTCCCTTACTGCAGGGGTAACATCTCTTACACATAAGTACAGCGGCTCGGTTGCTGTATCTGCAAAATGTTTAAGCAATTCGTTGTCATCAATTCTGAAAGAAAGCGTTCCTGCTTCAAGTTCGGGTTGTATTGTGGAAAGGTCGAGCAATACTCCGCTGTTTTCAAAATCATTTAAATAATAGTCGTTTACAATATAAAGGTAACTTTCACCTACTGTAAGTTCTATCATTAATGCCTGGGCAAGTGCCTGTTCTATTTCCGAATCATCACCCATAAGTGAGGTTTGCATTCTTTGAACTGTCGTAACCACTTTTCCGTCTTTACCGTCAATATCGTTAATAATTGTGGAAAAATAGTTTTTAAATTTCGAATTTGCGTCCTGTTCCATATATATTCCACCGAAAAAGTCAATTGAAATGTCGGGGTTAACCTGATTAACAATTGTATTTACAGTGTAAACTATCGAAACTATCAGAAATAATATAACAATTATATGTATTTTATAGTAGTATATAAAGTTTTTAAACCATTCTGAATCCTTCTTTTCGCTCCAGAAACTTTTATCTGCCATATTTATCCCTCCGACTAAATATTAGCATAAAACCAATGTTAACACAATGCTTTTAACTAAAAGTTTACAAATCCGAAGTCGCTTAAAGTAATTGTCTGTCCGTATGAGTATAAAATATGATTTGCACCTTTGAGAGCAACAGTCATAAGTGATGAACAAGCCCCCTGATGGTTAGCTCTTGAAACAAGAATTGAATTATTATCGTAGTATTCAAAAATAGTTCTGTTGCCGTCTTTGAATGATTTTGGGTTAATGCTTAAAGTACCTGAAGCAGTTCCGCCCAACGGGTCTAAAAACATATATATAATACTTGACAGTTCTTTTGCATCGTCTAAGTATATCATTACAAGCATTGTATTGCCTTCATTCGTTGACGCAATACATTCAATGTAAACCAGTTCTTTCTGCTCATCATATACAAGAGATGTAAGACTGTACACTCCGTCTGCAATTATGAAGTCATCTTCTAATTTGTAACA
Organism: Clostridia bacterium; assembly: GCA_017408205.1. Taxonomy (GTDB): domain Bacteria; phylum Bacillota; class Clostridia; order Monoglobales; family Firm-18; genus RGIG1864. Next base: position 1,269 of record JAFQVC010000025.1, read on the forward strand.
AATACCGTCAAATGAATCGCAATTTGATTTAATTAAATCACGAAGCATTTTTTCTTTACTGCCTGTTGTAAATTCGAATGTCAGTGCTCTGCTGTACTCTGACTCAACACCGTTCTTGACTGATACAACAAATACATTATAAACTTTTCCATACTCAAGACCTGTAATTACACCCGAATATTCTTCGGCGTGTTGCAGTCGGTACGGTTCGTCTGTATATTCATCGCCGTCGTACCATAGATATTCCTCGTCGTATTCCTGGTAATATAAGTAATAGTAATCAGCATTATTAACTTTGTCCCACTGAATATACGCTTTGTCGTCCTCTTGTTTTACTACTCTGATGTTTTTAGGAGGAGGAACAAGGTCGTTTTCGTTCATAACTTCAACAAGAGTTTTGTACTTTGAACGGTCAAAATTCAGGGTTACATAATGCATTGGAACTGCATGATTAAGGTTTTGTCCATAAATAAACTCCATGGTAGTTATTCCTATAACCTGACCTTTTTCATTTAACAATGCACCACCGCTGCTTCCACTTGAAATAGGTGCACTAATCTGGTAATAGTTTACATATTCATTTGCATAATATTTGTTTGATAATAAACCTTCGGAAATTGTGTTTTGAAGACCTAAAGGACTACCGATGGTATATACTTTCTGTCCTACATGTACATCTTTATCACTGCCGATTTCAAGATAAGGAAATCCGCTGCCTCTTACCTGTATAACAGCCCAGTCCTGCTCTTTGTTGTAACAATATACTCCTGCAATATCGTAAGTTTTCTGTGACGCAGGAATAGTTATGATTCCTGCACTTGCACCTTCAATTACGTGATAATTTGTAACCGCTATACCGCTTTCGTCAATGAAAAATCCGCTGCCTGAAGCAAATGGGTCGCCGTAACTGTCTAACACATCGATATAAAATACTGCAGGAGAATACAATGAGTAAATTTCTTCTGATGTAGGTAGTTTTCCTGAGTCGGGGTTATTTAAAGTAATATGTTGTCTTAAATTGGCATTTGCCATTCTTGATATAATCGCTGCAACTGCACATCTTTGAATATTTGTATTTGGTGTAAAAGTACCTTTTTCGTCATTACCTGTTAATATGCCTGCTCTGTATAACTTGTAAACATCTCCAGAATAACTGCTCTGCATATCAACATCAGGAATTGAATTGTCGGCAACCTGATTAATTGTCATTAGTGCATCATCGGGAAGTGCCTTTGCAAAAATTTGTGCAAACTGTGAGCGTGTTGCAAAAGCGTCAAAATTTCTGTAACTGTCACTGTATATAATTCTGTTACTGATTGCATAATCAACGTATGTCTGATACCACACTTCTCCCGATACAAAACTATATGTATTTCCGTAATATATGTTATGAAGACGACTTGCAAGGGTAATTGCTTCTGCAATTGTCAGGTTGGAATAGGGGGAAAAGGTAATTGTGCTTGTTCCGTTAACCAAGCCCAGTTCGTATGCCGTTTTTACATTTTCGGCATACCATTCGGAAGAAGGTACGTCATAAAACTGTCCTTCTTTGTATGTATTAATTTTATTAAAGTTATCCATACTTCCGTTTGTATTTGCATAGACATTGATTGAAAGTGCCATTACAATTACAAGCAAAAATGAGATGTGTTTTTTCATTATGTATCCCTCCGGATTATTTTATATCTTTATTATATAACTTTTGTAATAATTTTACAATAGTTAAAATATAATGTCTTCATTATTGATGCTTTTCTATCCATTCCTTATACCAATATGCAGAGTCTTTAGGTATTCTTTTCTGTGTCTGATAATCAACAAATATAATTCCGAATCTGTCGCTATACCCGTTTGCCCATTCAAAATTATCCATAAACGACCATACAAAGTATCCGCCCACATCTGCTCCATCATCTGTTGCTTTTTCAAGCTCATCCAAATACCTGTTAAGGAAATCTATGCGGTTAGGGTCGTGAACCTTTCCATCAAGTGACACCCAATCATGGGCAGACATTCCGTTTTCTGTTACGAACACAGGAAGTTTATATCTTTCATATAAAAACCTCGGGCCCCAACGAAGGCACTTAGGTGTAACAGGCCATTGAATCGCGGTTTTTGGAAATCCCTGATATCTGTCAGAATATTCCCCTTCGCCATTTTTGCCTACTTTTATCTCACAACCATGATATATATTCTGACCGTAAAAATCAATTGGTTGACTTATAAGTTTCATATCTTCTTCAGTAATTTCAGGAAGATATTCCTTGTATAATTCAAGTCCGTCTTCAGGATATTTGCCTAAAACAACAGGGTCGCTCCACCAAGTAACATTAAAGAAAACATCTTCATTAAGAGGTGGGCAGCTGAAATAAAACTTTCGTGCTGCTTCAATATTTTTGTTTGTTTCTTCTTTAGGATAGGTTGGCACGGAAGAGGGGGAATATCCTATCCTGATTTTGTTTTTCGCATTTGCTCTTAATGCAATAACCGCTGCACCATGTGCTTTAAGTACATTATGGCACATCTTAAATACATCTTTATATGTTGTTTTCAGTCCCGGTGCGTGAATTCCTGACAAATAGCCCAACCCTATAAAACACTGCGGCTCGTTAAATGTAATAAAGTTTTTAACACGGTTAGAATAAAGTTCGGAAATTTTACCTGCATAATCTGCAAACCACTTAACCATTTCATCATTAAGCCATCCGCCTTTTTTATGAAGTTCATACGGTAAATCCCAATGAAAGAGTGTTATGTACGGTTCGATTGAGTTCTTTACAAGTTCATCTATCAGTTCTGAATAAAACTTTACTCCCTTTTCATTGATTTTTCCTGTTCCGTCAGGGAAAATACGGGACCAGCTTATTGAAAAACGATATGCCTTTATCCCAAGTTCTTTCATCAGTTTTACATCGTCCTTGAATTTATGATAATGGTCGCAGGCAATATCGCCGTTGTGATTTTCATAGACGTTTCCGTTTGTATGTGCAAACGCATCCCACACACTAAGACCTCTGCCGTCTTCATTCCATGCTCCCTCTATCTGATAAGATGCGGTGGCAACTCCCCACACGAAATCTTTTTTAAAGCACATACTATATTTCTCCTTTAAAAAATTTTAAAATAACTTTATTTAATTATATAGTTCATCTTATTTAAAGTCAATCCGAATTTTTCATTGCAAAAAAGGACAATGGAGTATAAACTCCATTGTCCGGTTTATGTTCGTTATTTATCCAATGGCTTCATTGTGGGGAAAAGAAGAACGTCACGGATAGCAATTGAATTGGTAAGAAGCATACACATACGGTCAATACCAAAACCGATACCGCCCGTTGGAGGCATACCGATTTCAAGAGCATTTAAGAAATCTTCGTCGGTGGTATTTGCTTCATCGTCTCCCTGAGCAAGAAGTTCTTCCTGAGCTTTGAAACGTTCTCTCTGGTCTATTGGGTCATTAAGTTCTGAATAAGCATTTGCCATTTCCCAACCGTTCATAAAGAATTCGAAACGTTCTGTATATTCGGGATTTTCCGGCTTTTTCTTTGTTAATGGTGAAATCTCGATTGGGTGGTCCATAACAAATGTTGGCTGAACAAGATGATGTTCTGCAAATTCTTCAAAGAACAATGCAAGGATATCACCTTTTTTATGTCTGTCTTCAAACTCAACGCCTTTTTCTTTGGCAATTGCTTTTGCTTCTTCGGTAGTTTTAATCTGGTCAAAATCTACACCTGCATATTTTTTAACCGCATCAACCATTGTAATTCTTTCAAAGGGTTTGCCCAAATCCATTTCAATACCGTTGTATTCAATTTTAGTTGTTCCTAAAACTTCCTGTGCAACGTGACGGTACATATTTTCTGTTAAATCCATCATACCGTGATAGTCAGTATATGCCTGATACAGTTCCATAAGAGTGAATTCGGGATTGTGTCTTGTATCAAGACCTTCGTTTCTGAAAACTCTGCCTATTTCATAAACTTTTTCAAGTCCGCCTACGATAAGTCGTTTTAAGTAAAGTTCCAAAGAAATACGAAGTTTAAAATCTTCGTCAAGTGCATTAAAATGAGTTTCAAAAGGACGTGCTGCCGCGCCGCCCGCATTTGAAACAAGCATTGGAGTTTCAACTTCCATAAAACCAAGTGAATCAAGATACTTTCTTATTGAAGTAATAATTTTTGAACGTTTGATAAATGTATCTTTAACGTCAGGGTTCATAATAAGGTCAGTATATCTCTGGCGGTATCTTAAATCTGTGTTGGTCATTCCGTGGAATTTTTCAGGCAATATCTGAAGTGATTTTGTAAGTAATGTAATTTCTTTGACTTTTACTGAGATTTCACCCATATGTGTTGTAAATACTTCACCTGTTACACCAACTATGTCACCGATGTCGTACTTTTTGACATCAGCATAACTTTCTTCGCCAACTTCATCTTTTCTTATATACAGCTGAATTCTGCCTTCAAGGTCTTGCAAGTCACAGAAACTTGCTTTACCCATACCTCGTTTTGACATAAGGCGTCCTGCAATTACTACAGTTTTTCCTTCAAAATCACTGTAATTATCTTTTATCTGTTTTGTGTAGTGTTGTCTGTCAAATTTTGTAATTTCGTAAGGATTTTTGCCGTTGTCAAGCAATTCTTTTAATTTGTCGCGTCTTACTTGTAAAAGTTCGCTTAAACTTTGCTGAGGTGCGTTTTCATTTGTATGTTCTGCCATTATGTGTTCCTCCTACCTGCTGATTTCAAGAATTTTAAGTTTGATAATACCTGATGGTGCATCAACGTCAACTTCGTCACCGACTTTTTTGCCTATTAATGCAGTACCAACGGGAGATTCGTCAGAAATTTTAAAATTTTTCGGGTCTGCCTCTGTTGAGCCAACAATGTTGTAAACAACTTCTTCGTCAAAATCAACGTCAAATACTTTGACTTTTGAGCCCAAGGTTACAACGTCTGTTGAGACTTCGTCAGAATCAATAATTTTTACATTTTTAAGCATTGCTTCTATCTGAACTATTCTTGATTCAATCTGTGCCTGTTCATTTTTTGCTTCGTCATATTCTGAATTTTCAGACAAATCACCGAAAGAAAGCGCTACTTTGATTTTTTCCGCACATTCTCTGCGCTTAACTGTTTTTAATTCTTCCAGTTCTGTCTCTAATTTTGTCAGTCCATCGCTTGTAAGAATAACTTGTTTTGATGATGCCATTTTTAATGACTCCTTTCAATTTATCCGTTTAAAGTGTTGCTTTAAAATTATCCGTACAACATATCTACATATTATATACTATTTAGCCTGAAATGTCAATCGCTTTTTTTGACGATTCCAAGTGCTTCGGACAGCGCCATATTATTGGCTTTAAAGGGTATTTTATGCGGCAGGGAAAGATAGTATTCCATCGGAACGGAAATGTTACTGTCAATATTTAAAATTATTGTATTTTTTGCATAATTGATTTTATTGGAGTTTAATTCTACGGAAAGTTCGCAGGATATTAAATCCTGCGGTTTTTTATGTTCTATAAACATTCCGTACTCTTCAAACATTTCGTTGATAATTTCTTTTGCATCGGTTTCATTTTCCGATACGATAATTAAATAACGGAAAATTTTTGATGCCTGACAAATCATTTTTACAACGTGTTCAGTAAATTCCTCTGTAACTACGGCAATGGAGGAGGTTTCGGAGTTAAGACCGTTAATTTTAAACGCCTTTGTCACAAAATACATAAGATTCTTATTAAAAAAATCTTGTCCGTCACAAACTTTGCATTTTGGCGATTTTTTAATTCGTGCACTGTCCGCTACAACCGCAACTTTTACATTTTGTTTCCTGAATATTTTATTGTAATTACTGTTGTCATAGGCGACAACCAACCGCGCAAGGTGTTTTTCTACATAAATAAAGTCCGGTTTATTTCTTTTAATCACATTCTTCTTTTTAATTCTTTGCTCACCTGGTGCAATAATACCTATTGTATTCAAAAAAAGACCTCCCATTATAAACTATATAACAGTTTATTACGGGAGGATAATTAATATTACTTTAATAAATCTATAGCAAATTGCAATTGTTCGTCGGCTGCAGATTTTAATTCAACTTCGTAGTCGGGAATTATACCGCTTTTTTGTATGTCATTACCGCTTGGGGTAAAGTATCTTGCTATAGTCACTTTCAGTGCACTGCCGCTGCTGTTGGGGATTACAGTCTGTACAAGGGCTTTGCCAAAAGTTGTTTTGCCAACAAGTTTACCTCTGTTGTTTTCTTTTATAGCACCTGCAACAATTTCTGATGCACTTGCAGAGTTTTCGTCAACAAGAAGTACAAGTGGTACATCTGTTCCTTCAACGGTAGTTTTAATTGTTTCGGTATCTTCAGTTTTGCTTACAATCGAATAAACAACTGAATTTTTCGGAAGAAGTGCGTTCGCTATAATTTCTGCCTCGATAGCATAACCGCCGCTGTTACCTCTTAAATCAAAAATTATTGATTTTGCACCGTTCGAAATAAGGGTATCAAGTTCTGATGAAAACTTGTTGCCGCTGCCTTCGTTGAAAGAAGAAAGAGATATATAGCCGATATCATTTTCAAGCATTTCAGTATAAATAACAGGTATATCAATAAACTGACGTGTAAGGCGGATATTTCTTTCAATATCAGTTTCTCCGTCAATGACTGTTATTGTAAGTTCTGAACCCTCTTCGCCTTTAATAAGAGCGGTTGCTTCCTCAATATCCATTCCAATTAAAGAAATATCGTTGACTTTAGTAATTTTGTCACCTGTTTTAATACCTGATTTAAAGGCAGGTGAGCCCTCAAATGCCGACTGAACAAAAAGCGGCTCCTGTTCGGTTTCCTTTGTAACTATAACACCAATACCGCAGTATTCCTGCTCAAGCATCTGATTAAATTCGTTAAATTCTTCTTTGTTCATATAAACTGTATATGGGTCGCCGAGAGAATTAACTGCGGCTTTTGTTGCCGCTTCATCAAGGTTATTCATATCAACTTCACCATAGTAATACTTCTGAAGCAACGGAATGGTGCTTGTGAGTACCGGAACATCTCTTACGTTTGTAAAAAAGTACATCGTTGAAGTATAAGTCAATACTGAAGTCAGTATAACCGTTATTGCTATTGTCGTAAATAATTTGCGTTTGCTATACATTTAATAACCTTCTATTTTACATAATCTAACGGGTTTTTGGCGGAGCCATTTACCAAAACTTCAAAGTGAAGATGAGGTCCTGTGGATATACCCGTTGAACCAACTTTTAATATGGACTGTCCTGCATAAACGGACTGACCTCTGGAAACAAGAATTGAACTTCCGTGAGCATAAAGTGTTGTGATACCGCCACCGTGGTCAATTACAACGTAGTTGCCGTAAGAAGAACTGTATTCTGCTTTGATAACAACACCTGCATTGGCTGCAATTACATCTGCACCCATTCCTGCACCTATGTCAATACCCGCGTGGAATCTGTTGTACTTAAGTACGGGATGATATCTTGAACCGTAAGGTGAAGTTATGTATCTGGTAGAGGGGCAGGGCCACAGCATTGTGCCGCCTGCATACGCTTTCCCGGCGTTTTGCAGTTGCAGAATCTGTGCACGGAGAGCTGCTTCTGCCTGTTCTTCTTTTTTGTACTGTGCTTCCAATTGAGCAATTGATTTATTAACCTCTGAAACCATAGCACCTTTTTGATTTACTATGGCATCAAGTTCGCTTTTGCTTGCATTTAAAGCATTTACTTTTTCGACTTTTATTGCTTTGATTTTTTCCAAATCTGTCTTTTTATCTTCAATTTCTTTTCTTGTTTGCTCCAGCTTTTCAAACATATTATTATCATATTCAGCAATTTGTTTTACTATTTCATATTTGTTTAAAAAGTCAGATAAACTTTTTGATTCGAGCAATATGTCTATATAATTACTGCTTCCGCATTCATACATAACACGGAGGCGTTCTTTAAATGTTTCATACTGCTTAGCCGCTTTTTCTGTGGCAATATCAAGTTCCCCCTGAATTACCGCTATTTGTGCATCGTCAACAGCAATCTTCCCGTTCATATCCTGAATCTGACTGTTAAGAGCATTAATTTGTACATCATATTCTTCAATCTGTGCAAGCAGGTCATTTTTCTGCTTGTTTTTGTCTTTGATATCTTTCTGGATATCCTGCTTGTTTTTATTACTTTGGTTAATTTTATCCTGTAACTGCTGAACAGAATCTGCTTTAACCAAAATAGATGTAAGAGGAAGAAGTGCTGTAAAAACAAATACTATTAAAACTAATATTGATAATATTCTTTTTGCCAATTTTATCTCCTCCTTAAACTTTAAGATATCTGCCTAAGGAAATACCGCTGCCGAATGCACCGAGCAGTGCACCAATACCCAAAAACCATGAAAGAAGTTCTTTGGTGATATAACCTACACTGTAGAAGGTAATACCGCTTCCCATAGCCCATTCACATAAAGGATTATATATAACATTGTATCCCGGAATAATAAGTATTAACGCAATAATTGCACCGACAATACCCATTATAATGCCTTCGATAACAAAGGGCCATCTTATAAACCAGTCGGTTGCACCTAAAAATTTTGCAATACCGATTTCTCTTCTTCTTGCAAAAACAGTCATACGAATGGCATTTGCAATTATAAATACAGCAACAAGACTTAAAAGCAACATAAGTATAAAACTTGCCTGTCTTATTGTGTTTGTTATGGAAATCATGCGTTCCATAGCTTCTGTGTTGTTTCGTACATAATCAACGCCTTCGACGTTTTGTACCTGAACAGTGATTGATTCTGCCGCCTGAATATCTGACATTGTAATTTTTAAAGAATATCTTAAAGGATTATCGTTTTCAAGACCTTCTAAAACTCTTGCATTTTCGCCCAATGTGGCTTTGTATTCTTCAAATGCCTGCTGTGGTGTGAAAATTTCAACTGAATTTACATTTGGAATAGATTCTACCTTAAGTTTTACACTTTCAATGTTTTCAACGGGAACATCAAACTCAATGAACGCCCTTATCTCGTACTGGGATTTTAACTGTTCGCTGATGTAATTAATATTGAATGAAAAAATCAGGTAAATGCCAAGAATAAGAAGTGAGGCAACAACTATAAACACTGAGGTAATTGACATAAGACCGTTAGCGAGAAAGCCCTTAGTGCCTTCTTTAAAGAAATAACCTAAATTTTTAGCAGTCATTAGAGTAGACACCTCCTGTTTCATCACGTACCATCGTACCTGAATCAAGTTCAATAACGCGTTTTTTCATTTTATTTACTATATCTGTTGCGTGAGTAACTACAATAACTGTTGTTCCGCGTTTGTTAATATCTTCTAAAATCTGCATAATTTCGTCTGCTGTTGCGGGGTCAAGATTTCCTGTGGGCTCGTCCGCAATCAGAATTGAGGGCTCATTAACCATAGCCCTTGCAAGAGCAACTCTTTGCTGTTCTCCGCCTGACAGTTCGTAAGGCATTGCTTTTGCCTTATGAGATAGTCCGACCATACTTAAAACATTCGGGACTACGCGTCTTATCTCTTTTGTTGTATAATTATCTATCTGCATTGCATAAGCAACATTGTCAAACACATTTTTGTCATTTAAAAGACGGAAGTCCTGGAATACCATACCCAAACGGCGTCTGTAATAAGGAATTTGTCTGTGTTTTAAACCGCTTATTTCTATATTGTCAATTATTATTTCGCCTTCGGTGGGTTTTTCTTCACAAAGCATAAGTTTTGTAAGTGTTGATTTTCCTGCGCCCGAAGTACCTATAATAAATACAAATTCGCCTTCATCTATATAGAAAGATACATTATTTAATGCTTTAGTTTCAGTTTTTTCATAGATTTTAGTTACTCTGTTAAAGAATACCAATACTGTTCCCCCCTTAAATATTCAAAGTGTCTGAATTAAGATATCTGTGTACCATCATTGCTACTTTAAATACAATGGCATCATCAAACTTTCTTAAATCAAGGCCTGTAATTTTATATATTTTGTCAAGTCGGTAAACAAGGGTGTTTCTGTGTACAAAAAGTTGTCTTGATGCCTCACTTACATTTAAGTTGTTTTCAAAGAACTTCTGAATGGTGATAATTGTTTCCTCGTCAAGCATTTCTATTGAGCCCTTTTTGAATATTTCTTTTAAAAACAGTTCGCAAAGTTTGGTGGGCAGTTGATAAATAAGACGTCCGATACCAAGGTTGTTATAGTTAACTATTGATTGCTCATTGTCAAATACTTTGCCAACATCCAATGCTACGCAGGCATCTTTATATGAACGGTTGATTTCAATAATGTTAGATACTACAGAACCAATACCGATTTTTACAGAAGTAAGAATTTCTGCACTTAATGTGTCGACAATGGAAGAAGCAATTTTGTGTAATTCCTTTGTAGTAATATCTTCTTTGACTTCTTTTATAAGCACCACGTCTGTTTCATTCATACCTACTACAAAGTCTTTGTTTTTGTCGGGGAACATATTTGAAACAACTTCGTGTGCAACATATTCGTCGTTTTTAAGATGAATTAAAAATGCAACCCTGGGACACTCAACATTTAAATGTAATGAACGTGCTTTGCTGTGAATGTCAAAGGACATAACGTTATCTGTAAGTATATTCTTAATGAAACTGATTTTATCATATTTTTCATCATATAGTTGTTTGATTTGTGAAAGAGAAACACTTAATATGATAACGCCGCTTTGTGATAACTGGTCGGTACCTGTGCAAAAAACAACATAATCATCTCTTGTTCTTGCACCGATTCTTTTATATGTAACACCGTTCAGTATCGTAGGGTCGCTGCCCGATTTGATGTTAAGCACCTGCTCATCGCAGATTTCACCGATTGAACTTATGTCAGTACAGGCAATAATAGTACCGTTTTCGTCAATTACACCTGCTTTTCTGTCGGCAAAAGCGTATTGAACCTGATATATAATTGTCTGGAAAAGTCTGTTTGTCATTTGTTTACCTCCAAAACGTTAATTGTTTACACAATTATAGTCACTATATATAATATAACAAATCTACAAATTTTGCAAGGTGTTTTTGTGAATTTTATGTTAAACTGTAGAAAAAAATCAGGTTGTAAACATTACAACCTGATTTTTAATAACTTTTCAGCATTTTTATAAAGCATTTTATTAAATTCTGATTTTTTAAAGTCCATACTTAAAAACTTTTCCAGTTCGTATTTGTGTGATACAGCAGGATAGTCTGTTCCGAACAATACCTTGTCAACGCCGTGTAACTTGATTATTTCTTCAGTTTCCTTAATGGAAAGAGTAGTCATTACGCTGGAAGTATCAATGTATATATTTTTACCAATTAGATGTTCTTTTGCGTTATCCCATTCACTGTAACCGCCAAGATGTGCGGCAATAAATTTGTGTGTTGGAAAAAGTTTTAACAGATTGGCAAAACGGTAAGGGGAGGAGTAGTCGGTGTTTTTATCACCTGCGTGAATAATTATTGGGTATTGGTCACCAATTTCCTCGTAAATTTTAAGCATATCCGGTTCGTCAACATAAAAATATTGAAAGTCAGGATGAAATTTAAACCCTTTGAATCCATTTTCTTTGATTCTTCTGATTTCACCAATATAGTCTTCATATCCGGGATGAACAGAACCAAAACAGATAAACCTGTCATTATCTTTATTGCTGATTAAAAAATCATTGACGTTGGTAACCTGTTCTGGCTTGGTTGGTGTTGAAAAAACAACGCATTTTGCTACAGATGCTTCGTTCATACTGTCGATTAAATCATTGACTGTACCTTTTTTCTGCCAGGGCATTTTGTAGTAATTTTCCAACGTATCAACAACTTTGGGTGCTAATTTATCCGGGAAAATATGACCGTGAATATCAATGATTCTATTGTATTTAAACATTATTTAACACCGATGTCCTTTCGATAGTGCATATCTTTAAAACTGATTTTTTTAACCGCTTCGTATGAATTCTTTATTGCATCGTCAAGATTGTTTCCTGATGCAGATACCCCAAGAACTCTGCCGCCTGCAGTTACAATTTTACCGTCGCTTAATTTTGTTCCTGCGTGATATACGGTTACTATATCACTTTCGGCATCCGCAATACCTGAAATTTCGTAACCGCTCTGGTATTTCTGTGGGTAACCCCCACTTGCCATTACTACACATGCAACAGCATTGTCATACCATTCTATATTGATTGTGTCTAATTTTTCATCAATTACCGCCTGGAAAATATCTACTAAATCTGTTTTAAGGCGAGGTAATACCGCCTGTGTTTCGGGGTCGCCGAATCTGCAGTTGTATTCTATTACTTTTACTCCGTCTTCTGTTACAATCAGACCGAAGTACAAAACACCTTTAAATGTTCTGTCTTCACTTTTCATTGCATTCATTGTAGGAATAAAGATGTTATCATAGCAGTATTTGTTAACTTCTTCAGTATAAATTCTGCTTGGTGAAAATGCACCCATACCGCCTGTGTTTAAGCCCTTGTCGTTATCAAATACTCTTTTGTGGTCTTGTGCAGAAACCATAGGAACAAGTGTTTTTCCGTCTGTAAACGCAAGTACGGAAACTTCCTGACCTACTAAAAATTCTTCAATAACCACTTTGTTACCTGCGTTACCGAATGCCTTGTCGTCCATAATTTCGTGTACCGCTTTTACAGCATCGTCATAGTTTTCCGCAATAATTACACCTTTTCCTAAAGCAAGACCGTCAGCTTTAACAACTATTGGCATTTTCTGAGTTTTAAGATATTCTATTGCATCTTTTGAATTGTCAAATGTTTCGTATGCAGCAGTAGGGATGTTGTATTTTTTCATAAGGTTTTTTGAAAATACTTTACTGCCTTCTATGATTGCTGCTTTTGCAACAGGACCAAAAGCATTAAGACCGTTTTCGTTTAACTTGTCAACCATACCCAAAACCAACGGGTCGTCAGGTGCAACAACAGTCATATCAATCTGATTTGCTTTTGCAAATGCAACTATACCGTCAATGTCTGTTGCTTTGATATCTACACATTCAGCAAGTTGTGCTATACCGCCGTTACCGGGTGCACAATATATTTTTTCAACATTTTTGTTTTGTGATATTTTGTGAATGATTGCGTGTTCACGGCCACCGCCGCCCACTACTAATATTTTCATTTTGTATACCTCTCTTAGTGATGGAATAGGCGGATTTTTGTAAACGCCATAGCCATATTGTATTTGTCGCAAGTTTCTATAACATTGTCGTCTCTTATTGAACCGCCAGGTTGAGCAACATATTTAACACCGGTCTTGCTTGCTCTGTGAATGTTGTCACCAAAGGGGAAGAAGGCATCTGAGCCAAGAGCAACATCAGTTAATGTTTTTAACCATTCCTTTTTCTCCTGAGCGGTCAGCGGTTCGGGCTTAACTGTAAAGAAATTCTCCCATTCGCCGTCATTTAAAACGTCTTCTGAAAAATCAGAAATATAAACGTCAATTGTGTTGTCTCTGTCGGGACGTCTGATGTCTTCTCTGAAAGGAAGATTAAGCACCTTCGGATGCTGACGAAGATACCAGTTGTCTGCTTTGTTGCCTGCAAGACGTGTGCAATGTACTCGTGACTGCTGACCTGCACCGATACCGATTGCCTGTCCGTCTTTTGCGTAGCAAACAGAGTTCGACTGTGTATATTTAAGTGTTATAAGAGCAATTAGAAGGTCAATTTTTGCACTTTCAGGGATGTCTTTGTTTTTGGTAACAATCTCTTCGAGCATTGATTTGTCAATTTTAAGATTGTTTCTGCCCTGCTCAAAAGTTATACCATAACAGTCATTATGTTCGATTTCCTCGGGTACGTAATTTTCGTCAATTTCTATTACGGTGTAGTTTCCTTTTCTTTTTGTTTTCAAGACTTCCAATGCCTCGTCGGTGTAGGATGGAGCAATAATTCCGTCTGAAACCTCACGGGCAATAAGTTTAGCTGTCTGTACATCGCAAGTGTCAGACAATGCAATGAAATCACCGTATGATGACATTCTGTCAGCACCTCTTGCTCTCGCATAGGCAGTTGCCATTGGTGATAGTTCCAAATCTTCAACAAAGTAAATTTTCTTCATTGTGTCTGAAAGTTCTTTATAAACCGCAGCACCTGCCGGGCTAACGTGTTTAAAAGAGGCAGCAGCAGGTAAACCGGTTGCTTCCTTTAATTCTTTTACAAGTTGATAACTGTTAAATGCATCTAAAAAATTTATATAGCCAGGTCTTCCGTTTAAAACTTTAATAGGCAGGTCTTTTCCGTTTTTCATAAAGATTTTAGAAGGAACCTGGTTGGGATTACAACCGTATTTTAAAAGTAATTCATTCATTGTTTTGCCTCCTACTGATTTTTGTTAACGATTCTTGTTTCTGTTTCGTTTGTATTTACATCAATGTATCTTACAAATAAAGAAACTTTGTTTTGTTCATTTAAGTTATCCCACAGAAGTTTTGTGAATTCATCTATGTCTTTGTCAAGTTTAATTACTTCGGGTTCACCCTCAAATGACGGAATGGGATTGCCGTCACATTTGTATGTGTGAATAAAGTGACCGATTCCGTTTTGGGGTTCTTTGTATTCATAGAAAAATCTCTGTACAGAATTTTCGTCACCCATAGCACTTTTTAATATTGATAATTTATAACCGTCTTTATTTATTATGCCTGAAATTCTTGGAGTGAAGTTTGGTGGGTCAGGCTCAAAAGTACGTGTTCTTAAAGCGTTTTCGAATGTATCACCTTTTGTTATGTAATCGTAAACTGTGTCTGTCTGGTCACCGTTTGTAACAACAGTTGTTTCACCGTCAACTCTTACAGGTGAATAAATAATAAGACTTGGGTCAGTTAGTTTTGACTCGTCAAAGGCTTTTGTCTTAATGCCCTCTCCGTCAACTTCAAAAATTCTGTTTCTGCTGTTTTCACTTCTGCCCATA
>JAFQVC010000189.1 GCA_017408205.1 Clostridia bacterium
AGAACTTGAAGAAGAAATTCTTGATATCTTCTGCGGTGAACCGGGCGGACTTCGTCCGTCAGGACATACACGTGCCCTATGGCATAGGGAAACCGTAACACCAAACACATTCTAAAGGGTGTAAAAAATGCGCACACCACACAAGGCAAAAGATAAATAAACGCCTTGGAATGTGACATCTAAACCAAAATAAAACAAAATTTAAGGTAGGGATTCGTCGAGTGACGAATCCCTATTTTATATTGCCTTGTGTGGTGTGCGCATTTTTTACACCCTTCTAAATTTTCCGTTGAAATCTATTTATAAATATTGTATAATGTTGTATGTAAATAAGGAGATGAAACCAATGCTTGATTTTATGTATAACGCCTATACAAAAGTATATTTTGGTAAAGGCAAAGAAAAAGAAGTAGGAAAAATAATTACCGAATACGGCTACAAAAAAATAATGATGCAGTACGGCAAGGAAAGCATAAAAAAATCAGGACTTTACGATGTTGTAATGAACAGTTTAAAAGAAAGTAATATTGAAGTTGTGGAAATGGGCGGTGTTGAGCCAAATCCTAAACTTGATTTTGTCCGTAAAGCGGCAGAAGTTGCAAAAAAAGAAAAAGTGGAAATGATTTTGGCTGTGGGTGGAGGAAGCGTTATTGATTCCTGTAAGGCAACGGCAGTTGCCGCCGCTAATAACTGCGATGTATGGGATGTTATTACAAGAAAAATCAAGCCGACTACTTCCATACCCGTTGCGAGTATCTTGACTTTATCTGCCGCAGGAAGCGAAATGAGTAATTCGGCTGTAATAACAAATATGGAAGAAAATATGAAACGCGGTTTTAACGGAGAGTATAACAGATGTAAGTTTTCAATATGTAACCCCGAACTTACTTTTACGGTAGGAAAATACCAGACCGCCTGCGGTGTTGTTGATATTATGGCACACACCCTTGAACGTTACTTCACACCTTATCCGCCTACAGAACTGACTGACAGAATTTCGGAAGGTCTTATGAAAGCGGTAGTAAAAGCAGGTGCGGTTGCAGTGGAAAAACCCGATGATTATGATGCAAGGGCAAATCTTATGTGGGCGTCAAGTATTTCACATAATGGTCTTACCGATTGCGGACGGGAATACTACCTTTGTGTTCACCAGATTGAACACGGTTTAAGTGGTGAGTTTGACTTTGTGCCTCACGGTGCAGGACTTGCAGTGCTTTTACCTGCCTGGGGAAAATATATGTATAAAAATGACCCGTCACGTTTTGCAGGGTTTGCACGTGGTGTATTTGATGTGAACGAGGAAGATGATATGGAGTGCGCACGTCTCGGCGTTGAAAAAATGGCACAGTTCTTTGCCTCAATCGGAATGCCCAAAAGTATAAGAGAATTTGGTATAAAAGAAGAATCATTGGAAAGAATTGCATATCTTACAACCTTTGGAAAAACAAGAACGATACAGAGTCTTATAGAACTTGACTATGATAAGGTTCTGGAAATATTAAAAATAGCGTATTAAAAAAGATGCCGTCAGGCATCTTTTTTATAAGTATTCCTTTGGAAAGTTACTATCCGTTATTATTTTAGTTATTTCACTTTTGTAGCAAACGTGGTGAGTGTAAATTTTCCCTGCTTTGCTGCTGTCGCATAAAAATACTGTTTGTATTCCCCTTTTGATTGCTGCACGTCTTAAGGCGGTTTCGCTTTGGGATACATCGGTGATTTCCCCGTTAACGTCTATTCCTTGACTTGAGAAAAATACCAGTTCGGGACGGTACATATCAAGTGAACGACAGGCAAGTTCTCCCACATAAGCAAGATTTCGGGGTATCAGTTCCCCGCCTGTTAAAATCAATTTGTTGTTGGTAAAGGCCAGAGTGTCGATAACCTTTTGGCTGTTGCTTATTACTGTCATATCTTTTTTGTGCTTGATATAAGGCAGTATGTGTAAGGCGGTGGAGGAAGAGTCTATAAAAATTGTCTGACCGTCTTTTACCAGTTGTGCCGCTTGCTTTCCTATTTCGTCTTTTTCGTCTGCATGCTGGAAACTGCGTAAAGTCAGCGGCATATCCTCTTTGTTTAAAGTTACTCCCCCGTAAACTCGTTTTAACAGACCGTCTTTTTCCATTGCATCAACATCTCGTCTTACCGTTGCCTCGCTGACATATAAAACTTTTGCTATCTGACCTATTCGTAATGTAGGCGTCTTTTCTAAAAGTGCCCGTATTTGCGTAAAGCGTTCAACTTGTAACATTTTTACCTCATTTCCTGCACGACTTTGACAATCTTTATGAAAGATTTTCATAATATGTGTCAATGCTTGACAAAGTTTGCAACATTATTTATACTGAATTATAACATAAGCAGTTGAGTTTTTCAATAATTTTAATAAAGGAATGATAAAAATGGCAGTAATTACAGTAATCTGTTCGGGTATGATGGGAACAGCCATTACATACCCTGCGGCACAAAACGGTCACACAATTCGTCTGGTGGGGTCTCCTCTTGACAACGAAATAATCGAGCACGGACAAAAAACAGGTGAACACCTTAATTTGTCAAAATACAGAAAAAACAACGACACCAGCGGAGTTGATGCCCCCGTTTTAACCCCCGATAATGTTACTTTCCACTATTTTGAAGAAATGGAACAGTGCATAAAGGGGGCAGATTTAATCATCTGCGGTGTTTCATCTTTTGGTATGGAATGGTTTTGCAACAATGTTATCCCCAAGTTGCCCGAAGATGTACCTCTTTTGTCAATTTCAAAAGGTATGGTAGATGACGGCGAAAACAAAGGTCACCTTATTTCATATCCCGAATATATGCTTCGTTTTACAGATAAAGATTTGAAAATTTATGCTGTGGGCGGACCTTGTACCTCCTACGAACTTGTTGACAAAGACCCTACAGAAGTAACTTTCTGTGGTCCCGATATGAAAACACTTCGCTGGTTAAAAGGGATTTTTGAAACGGATTATTACAATATCAGTCTTTCAACCGATGTGTTTGGTGTGGAATGTACCGTTGCTCTTAAAAACGCTTACGCGTTAGGCGTCGCTCTTGCAATCGGTATGTCATATAAAAGAGAGGGCAAAGTTTTTGAACACTATAACTCTCAGGCAGGTATATTTACTCAGGCGTCAAAGGAAATGTATCTTTTGCTGGATATTTTGGGCGGTACCGCAAAGCGTAATATTTTCCTGGGTGTAGGCGACCTTTACGTTACAGTTTTTGGCGGCAGAAACAGACAACTCGGTTCTTTGTTAGGTCAGGGCTATACCTATGAGGAAGCAATGGAAAAACTGGCAGGAATTACGTTGGAGGGCGTGGTAATAAGCGAGCGTACAGCAAAAGCAGTACAGCAACTGTCAGCCCTTGGAAAACTTGATATCAATGATTTCCCGCTTATTATGCATATAAACGAATTGTTGTTTGAAAACAAAAGAGTGAATGTTCCGTGGAAAAAGTTTGAAACAGAATATGAAAATTAATAAAAAGCACTTGGGTTAACCCAAGTGCTTATTGTTTTAAAAGTCATAATTTACAAGAACAAGCCATATAACAAACAGTACTACAAGTTTTATTGGTAATGGCCACCCCATATTTTTGGATCGAAGAATTCCGATACTTGCAACAGCAGCAATTGCAAAGCAGATAAATTTAAAAATTGCTCCGCTTGTAATCATACCCCATACCGTATCACCTACAAGTGAATAAAGTATAACGATTGCTACAATTACCAGAATTACTTTAAATGTTCCGCTGCCCGAAAAACCTGCTGTTCCGTTTTTTCTGTATTCTCCGTTCTGAGTGCGGTTATGTGCCTGGTTTGCATAAAATTTAAACTGACCTTTTAAAGAGTATCCGTCTTTTAAGTTGTCTCGGTATTCAGGTTTGCTTTTTACAAGATGCTTTTCACTAAGACCAAAAGAATATAAAAGATTTCGGTCTTTCGCAAGTATTGTCATAGTGTAATCTGCGCTTGAGTAAAAGTCATTTTCATAATAACTTCTTCCGTGACTGCGTAAATCAATATTGTTTCGTCTCATCCATTTTGAAAAACGCTCCTCCAAATCAGCAATTGATTTGCAGTTTCTTGCCAGACCTGTCTGACTGAATTCATATAAAAGTTGTTTTTTGCTTACTGCCATTTTATAGTTACCCCCTAAAAAATATCGGAGCAAAGCTTACTTTGCTCCTACTTGGTGCACCTGACAGGACTTGAACCTGCATGAAATTGCTTTCACATGGACCTGAACCATGCGCGTCTGCCAATTCCGCCACAGGTGCGAATATAAATATTAAATATAAAAAAGCAAAAGTTGGAGCTGGTGGCGTGACTCGAACACGTGACCTGCGCATTACGAATGCGCTGCACTACCAACTGTGCTACACCAGCATACCTCTATATTATACAAATTTTTATTTTCCAAGTCAAGGCATAATGCAAACTTATTTTATATATTTTATAGTAAAAGGAGTATGCCTATGTTAAGATTCAGAAAATACAGCGGCAGATTTATTTATGCGGTAAACATAAGAAAAATATTCTGGTTTATAATTTTGCTTGTTTTTCTTGCAGGGCTTGTTATAACTACATATTCTGTTCAGCAATCATTTATTCCTGTAGTAACTGTTACTGCAAAAACAACTGCTGTACGCGAAGTTGAAAATATAATTGACAGCACCGTATTGACAGTAATTGAGCAAAACGATGTTTCCTACAACAGTTTATACAGGTTAAAGGAAAATGACAGTGGCGTGGTTTCTGCAGTGGAATCAAACACGAAGAATATAAACCTTTTAAAATCACAACTATCAATCAGCATAAACGAAAAAATGGGACAGTTGCAGGAAAAGACACTTCAGATTCCTCTGGGAAGTATTTTTTCATCTGCTATGTTTACGGGGTGGGGCCCCAAAATTCCTATTAAAATTAACAGAGTGGGGTATGCTTCTATTGACATAGACGGAGATTTTGTATCTGCAGGAGTTAACCAGACAAAACATAATATTGTTGCTTCGGTAAATGCCCAAATCAGTATTATACTTATGAAACAAAATATTACAATAAATATTGAAACAACAGTACCTGTTACCGAAACGGTAATAGTGGGAGAGGTGCCAAGCATTTACAGAAATTAATTCTTTTTACGCCTTAACATAGAATTTTCGGGAACAGACTCGGGCAGTTTCATATTGACTTCCATCTGTGCGTGAGGTGCAGATTGTATGCTCTCGCCCTTGTTGTTTGTCATACTGTCAATGGTAAATTTTAAAAACTCACCCTTTGGTCTTAGTATTTCAATTTCCTCGCCAACCGAGAATTTGTTGCGCTGATATATTGTTGCGTTGCCGTCGGCGTCGCACTTTACAACTGTGCCAACAATGTCGTAATCGCGTATATATGCGCTTGTTTCGTATATCTGACCGTTTTCGCTGCAATCGTTGTGCCAGAAGCCACGGGAATAATGTCTGTGGCTTATTTTGCACAGTTCCTCTAATTTGCTTTTGTCAAAAACATACTTGTCGGGATTTTCCAAGTATCTGTCAATTTCTTCTCTGTATGCTTTTACAACGGTGGCAACATAGTATTCGCTTTTTACCCTGCCCTCGATTTTTAAACTTGATACACCCGAATTGATTATTTCAGGCAGGTATTCAATAAGACACATATCTTTTGAATTAAATATAAAACTTCCGTTTTCACTTTCTGTAATTCTCATATATTCCCCGGGGCGTTTTTCTTCAACAAGGTGGTAGTTCCATCTGCAGGACTGGGCACAGTCCCCTTTGTTTGAGTCTCTGCCCGTCATATAGTTACTTAATAAACATCTGCCTGAATATGAAATACACATTGCTCCGTGAACAAATAATTCCAACTCTAAATCTGGACTTGTGTTTTTGCGTATTTCTGTTACTTCGTCACAGTTTAGTTCTCTTGCAAGAACAACTCTTTTTGCACCTAATTCGTGCCACATTTCTGCACTTTGCCAGTTTACGATATTTGCCTGAGTGCTTACGTGAATATCAAGTTTGGGAGCGGATTTTTTAATTACGTTAAATCCACCCAAATCAGACACAATAACACCGTCGGCACCGTAACCGTACAGTTGTTCGGCAAAACGTGACAACGGTTCCAAATCACGGTTCTTCATTATTACATTTACTGCAATGTATATCTTTTTACCGTGCTTGTGTGCAAAATCTATACCGTATTTTAACTGCTCAGGGGTGAAGTTGTCGCAGGCGGTACGCAAAGAAAATTCTTCTCCTCCCGCATATATGGCGTCAGCACCGTAAAGTACTGCAGTTTTTAGTTTTTCGAGGTCCCCTGCAGGGGCTAATAATTCGGGTCTGTTCATAATTTACTCCTAATAAAATATTTACTGATATTATACCTTTATATTGCTTTTTTGTCAACTTGACGATGTATAAAAGGTGTATTATAATATATCTGAGGTGAGCAGTTTGGTAAATATAGGAAACGAGTGGGATGCCCTTCTGGCATCCGAATTTAAAAAAGACTATTATCTTAAATTGCGGGAGTTTTTAAAATACGAGTACAGGCATTTTAACGTGTATCCTGCAATGGAAAATATATTTAATGCACTTCGGTATACTTCTTATTCCGATGTTAAAGCGGTAATACTGGGGCAAGACCCTTATCACGGCTACGGTCAGGCACACGGCCTTTGTTTTTCTGTGCAAAAAGGAGTGGAACCGCCGCCGTCATTAAAAAACATTTTTGCGGAACTTAACGACGATTTGGGAATTGAAATTCCCAGGTCGGGCGAGCTGACCAATTGGGCAAAAAACGGCGTGTTGCTTTTGAACACCGTACTTACCGTTCGCGAGGGAATGGCAAACAGTCACAGAAATATGGGATGGGAAATTCTTACCGATAAAATTATATCTCTTCTTAATCAAAGAGAAAAGCCAATGGTGTTTATCCTTTGGGGAAGCCCCGCAAAAGCAAAAATGCCCCTTATTACCAACAAAAATCATAAGGTGCTTTCTACCGTTCACCCAAGCCCGTTGTCCGCTTACAGAGGTTTCTTCGGTTGCAGACATTTCTCGAAAACCAACGAGTTTTTAACAAAAAATAATATCGACCCTATTAATTGGAATTTATTTTGAAAAAACTATTGACAAATATATAAATTATGATATAATAAAGATATCAGTAACGATTACTATTATTTTAAATATCAGTTGGAGGTAATGAAAAATGAAAAAATTTGTATGTAAAATTTGCGGTTATGTTCACGAAGGCGATGCGGCTCCTGATAAATGTCCCGTATGTAATGCAGGTGCAGATAAATTTGCTGAACAGGCAGGGGAAAGAACATGGGCTGCTGAACACGTTGTAGGCGTTGCAAAAGGCGTTAGCGAAGACATTATCAAAGATTTAAGAGCAAACTTTGAAGGTGAATGCTGTGAAGTAGGTATGTATCTTGCTATGGCAAGAGTTGCTCACAGAGAGGGCTACCCTGAAATCGGTCTTTACTGGGAAAAAGCAGCATACGAAGAAGCAGAACACGCTGCTAAATTTGCAGAGTTGTTGGGTGAAGTTGTAACTGACTCAACAAAGAAGAATCTTGAGATGCGAGTTGATGCCGAAAACGGTGCGACAATGGGTAAATTTGACCTTGCAAAACGCGCTAAAGAAGCAAATCTTGACGCTATTCACGACACAGTTCACGAAATGGCAATAGACGAAGCTCGGCACGGTAAAGCATTTGAAGGTCTCTTAAACCGCTATTTTAAATAAGATTAGATACAAATAGATACGATTTGATACGGAGGTTGAGGTTGCTCAACCTCCGTTTTTATGTGGTTTTATGATGAGAATGTTTCGTGTACTTACGGGTCACGAAACTACGATGAATTTTTACATAGAAAAATGATAATTTAAGGGCAAATAAGGGATAGACAAGGGAAAGAAATTTTTG
>JAFQVC010000190.1 GCA_017408205.1 Clostridia bacterium
CCACCCGACTTAAAGTATAGCAATAAAAATACGACAGTGCGCGACAACTTTTGGGGGTAAAATGGGTTATTTTTGCATTTTGACAGTTTTTGCACAAAAAATCTTTGACAAAGTGCGATATTGGTAGTATAATTTAATTGTGGAGTTTGGGGGAGTATTATGTATAATATCGGCGACAAAATAGTTTATCCCATGCACGGTGCAGGGATAATAGAAGCAATTGAAGTAAAAAAATTCCTTAAAGAAAAAAAATCATATTATATTATGAAAATAGCAACAAGCGGTATGGTTTTGATGATTCCCACAGATAATACGGAGGAAATCGGAGTCAGAAGCATCGTTGACAAACAGACTGCTTTAAAAGTTATTAAAGAGTTTTCAACTCCCGTTGGAGAATTTAACGAAAACTGGAACAAACGTTACCGTGAAAATATGCTTAAAATAAGAACAGGCAATATTTTTGAGGTACTAAAAGTCGTTAAAGATTTAATGGTACACGACAGGCAAAAAGGGCTTTCCACAGGGGAAAGAAAAATGCTTAACAACTCCAAACACATTTTATTAAGCGAACTTGTTCTTGCACAAAGCAAAGATTATACATATTTAGATAAAATATTGGAAACTGAAATAGAAAAACTCACCCAAGGGTGAGTTTTTTTAATGAATTGCCTTTGGCATGAATTGGCTTACGCCATGAATTCTCGCTAACGCTTCCGTGAATAGAAATTCAAGGAATTTCATTTTGGTTGAAAACCGCACACGGTTTTCTTCCATAATGCACATTCGTGCAATTCATGAGACGTATGTCTCAATTCATGAAAATTCTATTTTCAATTCATGACAACGCAGTTGTCATTTCACTCATTTTAAGATATATCGGTCAAATCTATATACTGTTTGCCGTTCTTGGCAATATGTTCCTTTCTGCCCTGAAGATTATCTCCCAAAAGCAATTCAAACTTTGCCTGTACCAAAGTAGCATCATTTTCGGGAACTACCTTTATAAGACGTCTTGTTTCGGGGTTCATAGTTGTCTGCCACATCATATCGGGCTGGTTTTCACCAAGACCTTTACTTCTTTGAATGGTGTATTTTTCACCCTCTAATTTTTCCATTATTTCCGCTTTTTCAGCTTCGGTGTATGCAAAATATGACTTCTCTTTCTTGCCCTGTACCGCAATTTCATAAAGAGGAGACTCTGCTATATACACATAGCCCTGCTCAATTAAAGTGGGCATAAGTCTGTAAAACATCGTTAAAACAAGGGTTCTTATCTGGTAACCGTCAACATCGGCATCGGTACATATTATAATTTTATTCCATCTTAAGTTTTCAAGGTCAAAAGTGTTAAAATCCTTGTTGTGCTTTGACTTTGCCTCAACACCGCAACCTAAAACCTTAATTAAATCTACTATAATGTCACTTTTAAAGATTTTGTTAAAGTCTGCTTTTAGGCAGTTTAATATCTTACCTCTTATTGCCATTATTGCCTGGAATTCTGCATCACGGCCAAGTTTACAGGAGCCAAGAGCACTGTCACCCTCAACGATATAAAGTTCACGTTTTTTTATGTCTTTTGTTCTGCAGTCAACAAACTTTTTAACACGGGACAGCACGTCGGTATTTCCGCTTAACATCTTTTTAACGTTAATACGCTGTTTTTCCGCACTTTCACGGCTTCGCTTGTTAATTAATACCTGCTCTGCAATCTTTTCCGCATCTGCCTTGTTTTCAATTAAAAATACCTCAAAGTTTTCTTTTAAGAAGTCCGTCATTGCTTCTTGTATAAACTTGTTGGTAATAGATTTTTTGGTCTGGTTTTCGTAACTTGTTACAGTTGAAAAGGAACTGCTTACAAGGCACAGACAGTCAGCCACGTCAGCAAACAAAATCTTGCTTTCGTTCTTGTTGTATTTGTTGTTGGTTTTAAGATACTGGTCGATTACTGCTACAAAAGCACTTTTTACCGCCTTGTCGGGAGAACCGCCGTACTCTAAGAAACTTGAGTTGTGATAGTATTCCAAAACCGACACCTGAGGATTAAAGCAAAAGGCAACAGACAGTTTTACCTTGTATTCGGGCTTGTCCTCTCTGTCTTTACCGCGTCTTTCCGCCTCAAAATATACGGGGGTGGAAATTGCTTTTTCCCCTGCTAATTCTTCAAGATAGTCAGTTATACCTTTCTCGTACAAGAATTCCGTAGTTTCAAAATCCATTTCTTCCGTCTGGTTTTTGAACACGAATTTTACGCCGTTATTTACTACCGCCTGTTTTTTGATTACATTTAAAAAGTATTCCGAAGGAATGTCAATGTCAGTAAACACGTCAAGGTCGGGACGCCAGGTAATCTTTGTTCCCGTTGCCTTAAATCTTGTGGGCTCACTGGATAGTCCGCCCACATTTTCACCCTTTTCAAAATGAAGTGTATATATGTTTCCGTCACGCTTTACCTCTACGTCCATATATTCTGATGCATACTGGGTAGCACAGGCACCAAGACCGTTAAGACCTAATGAGAACTCGTAGTTGTCTCCGCTGTTGTTGTTGTACTTACCACCTGCATACATTTCGCAGAATATCAGTTCCCAGTTGTATCTTCCCTCTTTTTCGTTGTAGCCAACAGGAATACCTCGTCCGTGGTCCTCAACAGTAATTGAGCCGTCGCGAAAATGGGTTATTTCTATTAAGTTACCGTAGCCCTCTCGTGCCTCGTCTATTGAATTGGATAAAATTTCAAAAAAGGAATGACAACAGCCGTCAAGACCGTCTGACCCGAATATTACTCCGGGACGGGCTCTTACTCTCTCCGCACCTTTTAGTGACGATATTGAACTGTCATCGTAATTTTGTTTGCTCATTTTTTTCAGTCCTTTCGGATTGCTTTTATAAGTGTATTTGTATTATCTCTCATTTTATCAAAATAAACATTTGGTAAATCATTTTTGTCCCCTGTAACTATGGGGTCTAACATATAAATCTCTGCTCCCGTTTCACGGGCAATTGTGTCTGCGGTGTCTGTTTCGTACTGTGGCTCTGCAAGTATTATTTTTACTCCCGTTTCCTTTACCATATCGGTAGTTTCCACCAGTTCTTTAACAGATGGCTCCTCACCGTGGTCGCTCATTATAGTTCCCATAACGGTTAAATTGTACTGATTTGCAAAGTAGTCAAATGCCTCGTGGCAG
>JAFQVC010000191.1 GCA_017408205.1 Clostridia bacterium
ACCGCTGCAGTACCGCATAGACCGCATTCTGCGAACTCGGGAACTTCTGCGAACGGTACAACTCTTTCTTCGGTTTCCATACCTAAATATTCTTTTGCAACTACCATTAATGAACGGCGTGTGATTGACGGCAAAATTGAACTTGATTTAGGTGTAACGATTTTTCCGTCTTTTGTTACAAATATAAAGTTTGCACCGCCTGTTTCTTCAACATTTGTTCTTGTTGCAGCGTCTAAATACATATTTTCTGCATAGCCAGCATGTTTTGCGGTGTATGATGCGTGAAGACTCATTGCATAGTTAAGGCCTGCTTTAATGTGACCTGTACCGTTTGGTGCGGCTCTGTCAAAATCACTTACCATAAGTTTGATTGGTTTTGCACCGCCTTTAAAGTAAGGACCAACAGGGGTACAGAACATTCTGAACTCGTATTCGGGTGCAGGGGCAACGCCGATAACGGGACCTGTTCCTGCAATAAACGGTCTTATATATAATGTTGCACCGCTTCCGTAGGGAGGAACCCAGTCCTCGTTTGCTTTTACAAGCATATCTACTGCTTTTAAAAACATACCTTCGGGAAGTTTGGGAATTCTTAATCTTTCGCAACTGTCATCAAGTCTTTGTGAATTAAGTTCGGGGCGGAAAACAACGATTTTGCCGTCCTTTGTTCTGTATGCTTTAAGACCTTCAAAACAGGTTTGCGCATATTGTAAAACACCTGCACTTTCGCTTATGTGCATTGTTGCGTCATCTACAAGACCGCCCTCTGACCAGGCACCGTCTCTGTATACTGCTGAAAATCTTTTGTCTGTTTTTATATAGCCAAAGCCAAGGCTTGACCAATCGATGTTTTTTGTACTCATAAACTTCACCTTCCGAATATAATTTACTATCTTACAGTATATCACCCAAGGGTCTGTTTGTCAATAATTTATCAATGTTTTTTAAGAATTTTGTTGAATTAAAAAAATTGGTATGGTAAAATGAAGAAAAAAGCCAAAAGAGGTGTAAAAAATGGGGAAATTCAGATATGTTTTAAGGTTTCCGATGGCACCGGGATTTAACGAAGATGCAGTGTCTGAAAGGCTTGTAAATTTTTGCAAATCAGGAAAAATTGACGAGGTAATGTTCTTTATCAACTGCGAGGAACTTTTTAAGGGACATCTTACAAGGGAGCAAACAAAACCCTGGCTTGAAATGATAGCAAGACAAGCAGAAATACTTAAAAAAGAGGGGATAGATTTTTCAATAAATCCCTGGACAACTCTTTCCCACGCAGACAGGGGCAGAGTTATGAACCCCGAGCACGATTTCCAGACAATGGTGGACATCGACGGAACTAAGTCTGCCATTACGGGCTGTCCTTTAGACGAAAGATTTATTGATTACCTTTGCGACATTTATGCTTATATAGCATCTGTAAAACCGAAAGTAATATGGGTGGAGGACGATTTCCGTCTTCATAACCATCAGCCTGTAAACTGGGGCTGTGCCTGTCCTTTGCATCTGGCGGAATATTCAAAACGCCTTGGCAGAGAAGTAACCCGTGAAGAGTTTTATAAAGGGATTATGGACAAAAACCCCAACGAATACAGAAAGGTATTTATGGAGGTTGCCCGTGAAGAAATGGTAAACTTTGCAAAAAGAATAGGAGAAGCGGTAAGAAAAGCGTCTCCTGATACTGAGGTGGGGCTTATGTCCTCGTACCCTGTTTGCCATTTTATAGAAAACAGAGACTGGGAGGGCATACTGTACGGACTTGGTGCAGGAAAACCTGTTCACGACAGACCGCACCTGCCCGGATACCGTGATGTCAATTCCATTACATATTTAGGTCTTTTCCAGAACGTGGCAATGAAAACAGTAAACATGGTACCAAAGGACGTAAAAATATTCCCTGAACTTGAAAACTCGCCCCGTTCACCGTACAGCAAATCAAATGCTTTTGCGAAATTCCAGACGGAACTGTGTTTGTTGCTTGGTTCAGAAGGTATAACTATGAATATTTTCGGAATGTACGGAAACGGTGTGGATCTCTGTGTGGATTTTGACGCTACTCTTAACGAAATAAAACCTTATATGAATAAAGTAACGGAACTGGGACTTCATCAGGACAACGTAAAAGGTGTGGTTTCCCTGTTTTGCGAGGACTCTTCAAAAACGTTAATTGCAGACGATTCAAATAACCTTAACAAACTTATGCCTCAGGAGGATATGTGGGCGGCAATATTACCCATATTCGGCATAAGTACAACGGTAAGCAATTCCATCTCTCACAAGGGAAAAATCGTTTCGGTTTGCGGACAGTATTTTAGGAACTTCACAAAAGAAGAAATTCAGGAACTGTTTGATAATAATTTCGTAATGCTGGACGGTGAAAGCGTTGTTTGTCTATGCGAAATGGGACTTGGACACTTAGCAGGAGTTAAGTCTTATGAGTATATGAAATCGGAAGCGGGAATCAATTCTTACGAGGAAGTATGTGACGGAAAAATTTACGCAGGACTTACAAAGGGAAGAGTGTCCTGTCAGCAGCAAAAAGGCAGATTCGTAAAACTTGACTGCGAAGAGGATATACACAGAATTTCAAACATCATCAGTTATAATGAAACTGTTACCGGTCCGGGAATGTAC
>JAFQVC010000192.1 GCA_017408205.1 Clostridia bacterium
CCTTAAATTCAGAAATTCCAATAAAATTTAATCTATTATCCCACCGTTTTTTATAAGTATTTCCTGTACTTTTTCGTATGGAACTTCATCTGCGGAAATTCCTGATTGTGATGCAAGAGCTGCGGTTATACCTGCCGCTTCACCCATTGCAATACAGGGTGGCATTACTCTTACTGCACCAAAAGCGTACTTGTCTGCAGAAAGGGATTTGCCTGCGGTAAGCAGGTTGCTTACATTTTTTGAAATAAGGCAGGAAAGAGGAATGTAGTAGTTTTCTCCCGTGTGGGTAATATAATTTACATTGTTTTTCTGATGGATGTCAATGGAATTTGCACATACTGCAATTCTGTCGGGAAATTTTGTGCAGTTCTCTATATCCGAAAGTGTTAAAATGTGTTTTCCTACAAGGCGTCTGCTTTCCCGTAAGCCAATGTCTGAAGCACTTGTAACAAGGCGGATGTGGGAAAGTCCGGGGATGTTGCTCTTTAAAAACTCAATTATTTTTCCCATTTGTATTCTCTGGGATATTTCGCCTTTTGTTATTTCTTCTCCGTCAAGTTCGTTTAACTGACCGTCAATCTGCGCCATATTTACTGTCCATGTTCCGTCAGGATTTTCATATATACGCAGTTTCCTTGTTCCGCATGGGAAGGTTCCGTCTTTTTGCCCCTGTTCAATTACATCCATAAAAAATCTTTCACGCATTTCAGGGTTTTTGCTCATATATCCGTCAAGGGTTCCCTTTTCCACCCCTGTGATTTTAAAGAACAAAGAGGCGGTCTGTAACATCCCGTCATCGTTTCCTCTCATTGTTTCTGCACCTGCTTTGTTGGCAAGTGAGGCACTTCCTGTAGTATCTATAAACATTTTTCCGTTTATTTTTATTATATCGTTTCTGTCCGCTGCATAAACACAGGTGATTTTATCCCCTTGCTTTTCGCAACCGATTATAGTTGTGTGATATAAAAGTTGTACCCCCGCTTCAAGGCACATCTGCTCAAATACAATTTTTGCGGTTTCTGTGTCAAAGGGCATTACTCCGTAGTGTCCTTTTGTTCTGTATCCGCTGTAACTGTTTCCGCCCGGGCACTGTTCCGGAGAAATTCCGCCGCCCGCTTGTACCAGTCTGTCTTCAAGTTCAAAATACAGACCTTTTATTATTCTTTCTTTGCCTTTTGAATCGTAGCAAGTCATAAATGGCCCTACAAGACCTTTTGTTGCTGTACCTCCAAGGAACCCGCCGTTTTCTATAAGTATTGTCTTTGCACCGTTTCTTGCAGATGAAACCGCCGATGCAAAACCGCTTACACCCCCGCCGCATACTAAAACGTCGCAATTATATTCTTTTTGTACATCTAAAGTAATTTTACTCATTATAATTCACCTCTGATTATATTATACAGTTGTTTCTTGACGGTTAAAATAAAATATGCTAAAATAAAATTTATAAAATCCAACAATAATAAGGGGTGATTTTGTGCAATTTCCGTTTAAAGTTATAGAATCAAAGTACACGACCAGGAAAGAATTTAATGTAACGGACGGTCATCAGCCCACCCACGCGGTATTCTATCTTAAAAAGGGGCGTTTTGAAATAGAAACAGAGGGTGGAACAGAAGAGGTTAAAGCGGGCGACTGCTATATTTTGCCTGATTACGTTTATTACCGTCGTAAAGTGTTAGAACCAATAGAGTTTGTATATGTTAAATTTATGTGCAACGAAAACTGCCCATATACCCTTGAAATACCTTTCGGGAAGGTGAATTTTGCTGACGAAGAACGGTTTTTGTCAAACATAACCGCCCTTGAAAAACTTCTTCCGAAAGATGATTATTTGTCTGCGGGCTGCAAAGAACACTTGCTTCTTGACATTCTTTTCCAGATTTATTTTGAAAACATTACAGAAGAACAGTTTTTCGACGATGCACCCTGTCACGACATTATTGTAAATTGTGCAACAGAGTACATAAGGAACAATTTAAAAGAAAAAATACTGATTGAACAAATATGCAGGCACGCGGGTACAAACCCGTCAACACTTAATTTTAAATTCCGCCGTCAGTTTAATCTTTCGGCAGGACAGTTTATAGTCCGCGAACGGATAAACAGGGCAAAAAAACTTCTTACAGGCACGTCATACAGCATTTCGGAAATTGCTACACGCTGCGGCTTTGAAAATGTTTATTATTTCAGTAATGTTTTTAAAAAAGAAACAGGAATGTCACCATTAAAATTCAGAAATACTCAATAATAAAAAACCTCTCAATATGAGAGGTTTTTTATTATTTTATTGCTTCTTCTGTTGTTTTTTCTGTAAGATGGTCGCTGCAGCCGATTTTAAGCCAGTTGACTTTTCCCTTGTCATACTGTACAACTGTAACGGAAGCGTTTGGAACGTGGGGGATTTCTTTAAGATTTTCGAGAGGGATGTTGTTCCACCCTGCACGAAGAGTACGTATTACTCCGCCGTGTGTTCCTACCAGAATGGTTTTTCCGTCATTTTCTTTTGCTATTTTGTCAAAAGCAACAAGTGAGCGGTCCATAAGTTCTTTGTAACTCTCTCCGCCGTCAAATCTTGCAAGACCCGGATTTTGTCTGTAAAACTCAAAACTTTCGGCGTACTGTTCCTTAATGGTTTCTATAAGAAGCCCCTGCCATTCACCTACGTCCGCTTCACGAAGTTCTTTTACTTTGTTAACAGGTATGCCAAGTTTTTGTGCAATCGGTTTAACTGTGTCAACTGCTCTTGACAAATCACTTGAATAAATTTTATCAATTTTAAAATTTTCAGTGATATATTGTGCAACCGCTTCCGCCTGAGATAAGCCGATTTCATCAAGAGGAACGTCCATCTGTCCTGAAAATCTTTTTTCTTTATTACCTTTACTGTAACCGTGTCTTACTATTACAAATGTTACCACAATGCTCACTTCCTGAAACTATTTCGTTGTATAACCTTTATTAATTCTACCACAGGTATTACCAAAAATGCAAGTCCTATTGCAACGGCGTATTCGGTACCGTTTATTGGAGTAAAGCCGAAAGCATTTGCAAGAACGGGTATTTCGCATACTGCAGTTGTAGCAATAAGAGAGCCAAGTGTTGAATACAGTAAAAATTTGTTGTTATTACCTTTTAAATACATTGTAATTACCGAGCCACGTTGTGAACGCATATTAATTGAGTGGAATATTTCGCACATTGACATTGTTAAAAATGCCATAGTCATTCCGTCGGGACTGTTAACAAATTCCCATCTGCCCGATTCCATAAAGTGGCCTATAAAGTATGCGCTTATTGTAAGAACACTAACCAGTAATCCCTGATACGCCACGTCAAAACCAAGTCCTCCTGAAAAAATGCCGTCAGATGTTTTTCTGGGAGGTCGTTTCATTATGTTGTCCTCACCTTTTTCCATACTGAGAGCAAGGGCAGGGAAACAGTCTGTTACAAGGTTTATCCACAAAAGATGGACGGGCTTTAAAATGGTAAAACCAATTAGATTTGCCACAAATATTGATATAACTTCGCTTAGGTTTGATGCAAGAAGAAAGCCAATTGATTTTCTTATGTTGTCGTAAATTCTTCTGCCCTCGCCTACTGCGGTAACTATGGTTGCAAAGTTGTCGTCTGCAAGTACCATATCTGCAACATTTTTGGTAACGTCGGTACCTGTTATACCCATACCAACGCCTATGTCTGCGGTTTTGATTGATGGTGCGTCGTTTACACCGTCTCCTGTCATCGCGGTAATGTAGCCCAGTTTCTTCCACGCCTCAACTATTTTTACCTTGTGCTCGGGCTGAACTCTTGCGTAAACCGAATATTTTTGTACTTCTTTTGCAAAGTCCTCGTTTGATATTTCGTCTAACTGAGCACCTGTTAATGCTTCTTCGGCACTTGTTATTATACCTAACTGTTTGGCAATGGCAATAGCGGTGTCTATGTGGTCGCCCGTAATCATTATAGGTCTTATACCTGCTTCTCTGCACTTTATAATGGCGTCTTTTACTTCAGGTCTTACGGGGTCAATCATACCCACTATTCCGCAGAAAATTAAATCCTGTTCCACATTTTCGGGAGTGATTTTTGAGGGCAACTCTTTAAGATTTTTATAAGCAAGAGCCAACACCCTAAGAGCGTTGTCCGCATAATTTTTATTTTGTTTTAATATTTCTTTTTTAAGTTCCTCTGTCAAAGGTACTGTTTTTCCGTCTTTTAAAACACCGGTACAGCGTTTTAAAATTTCGTCAACTGCACCTTTGGTAAACTGAATGTAGGCACCGCTGTCTTTGTGTATGGTTGTCATCATTTTACGCATGGAGTCAAAGGGTGCTTCGGAAACCCTTGGATTAACCTGCTCCAGTTTGTTTTTGTTAAGTCCTAATGTAAGGGCAAAAGATACCAGCGCCGCTTCTGTGGGCTCGCCCAATACGTTTTCCTTTTCGTCAACAGATACGTCTGTGCAAAGAGCAAAACCCTTTGCAAGGAAATTTTTGTCGCTGCCGTAACTTTCCACAACTGTCATTTTGTTTTGGGTAAGAGTACCTGTTTTGTCAGAACATATTATCTGTGCACAGCCCAAAGTTTCCACTGCAGTCAGTTTTCGTATTATGGCGTTTTTCTTGGACATATTTGTAACGCCTATTGCCAGAACTATTGTTACAACTGCCGCAAGACCTTCGGGAATTGCTGCAACGGCCAAAGACACTGCAAGCATAAAAGTATCAAGGAAAAATTCGAAGTCAAGAGTGTCTC
>JAFQVC010000193.1 GCA_017408205.1 Clostridia bacterium
AGCAATATCGTCAATAGTTGCATAATTACCCTGTGCTCTTGCAACAATTGACTCGGTAACAGATATAACATCTCTGTCATTTATCTCAAAATTTTCAAACTGTGCAGCCTCAAGAACGCTTTCGGTTACGATTTTTGCAAGGTCATCATCTTTACGGATAATAGGACATCTTATACCTCTTGATACAGTGCCGACTCTTCTTTCTCTGTTTGCCATTTAATACCCCTTCAATCTTTTAAAATTTAACTAAAAACAAAATACATCGTATTATATCATATTTTTTTACAGTTTTCAATAAAAAATTTATAATTTCACCAAAAAATTTAAAAGGTTGCGGAAATCCGCAACCTTTTAAAATTATCTTTGAACTCTGCCTGAGCCGTCACCTTTCATAAGGTTCTTAACTTCGTTCACACTAACAAGGTTAAAGTCACCTTCAATTGTGTGTTTTAAGCAAGATGCAGCAACAGCATATTCAATTGTATCCTGCATACTGTAGTTTTCAAGCATAGCGTAAATCAAGCCGCCTCCGAATGAGTCACCGCCACCAACTCTGTCAACAATATTAATTGTGTATTTCTTTGATTTGTAATAATCTTTTCCGTCATACAGTAATGCCGACCAGTTGTTTATTGATGCAGAAATACTTTCTCTTAAAGTAATAGCAACGTGTGAGAAACCAAATTTTTCTGCAAGTTGTTTAGCAACGTCACGGTAACCCTCGTCAGACAATGTACCTGAAGTAATATCAGTCTGTGATGCTTTAATACCAAATACTTTCTCAGCATCTTCTTCGTTGGCGATTGCCACGTCAACGTATTCCATAAGACCTGACATAACGTTATTTGCTTTTTCACTTGTCCATAATTTCTTTCTGAAGTTTAAATCGCAACTAACTTTTACGCCTTTTTTCTTTGCTTCTTTCAAAGCAACAAGACATACTTCCGCTGCCTGGTCCGAAATCGCAGGAGTAATTCCTGTAAAGTGGAACCATTCGCAACCGTCAAAGATTTTATCCCAGTCAAAATCTTCTGCTTTGGCAGTTGCAATTGAAGAATGTGCTCTGTCATAAACTACGTTTGACGCACGCTGAGATGCACCTTTTTCGGAGAAGTAAATACCTACTCTTTCACCGCCATCAGCAATGAAATCATTTTTTACGCCGTATTTTCTGAGTTCTGCTTTGCACCAGTCACCAATTGGGTTTGCAGGTAATTTAGTTACAAAGTATGCATCATGACCGTAGTTGGCAAGTGATACTGCAACGTTTGCTTCACCGCCTCCAAAAGTTGCCTCCAATGAATTTGACTGTATAAATCTTAAGTGATTGTTTGTCTGCAATCTAAGCATTATTTCGCCGAAAGTTACTACTTTACTCATAATTATTTCTCTCCTCTTGCTTCTTTAATTTTTGTCACAAATTCTTTGCCCATTTTTGTAATTGCAGCATAATCACCTGTTTTTGCACCTGCAGTCAATGAACTTCCTGCACCGACAGCAACTGCACCCGCTTTAATCCATTCACCAACGTTGTTAACATCTACACCGCCTGTAGGCATGATTTTTGCATAAGGAATAGGCCCTTTTATTGCTTTAATCATTTTTGGACCGCCTGCTTCACCCGGGAACAATTTGATAATGTCAGCCCCTGCCTCCATTGCTTCAACAACTTCTTTTATAGTCATTGCACCGGGCATACACGGCACTCTGTATCTGTTACAAAGTTTAACTGTTTCAAGATTAAAGTACGGGCTGACCACATACTGTGCACCTGACAAAATTGCAATTCTTGCAGTTTCGGGGTCCATAACTGTACCTGCACCTAAAATTATCTGGTCGGGTGTGTAGTTTTTAGCAAGTTCTTCAATTACGTGGTGTGCACCAGGAACTGTAAATGTAAGTTCAATGGCAGGAACACCACCTTCGATACAAGCGTCTGCAATTTTCATTGCCTGAGTTGCATTGTCTGCTCTTACAACCGCAACAATACCTGTATCTGAAATTCTTTTTAATACCAATTCTTTATCCATTGTCTATTCCTCCTTATACGCCGCTGTAAGCAGAGAAACCGCCGTCAACGGGAATTACCGTTCCGTTTACGAAACTTGATGCCT